>NZ_KI271755.1:0-10814 GCF_000469445.2 Oscillibacter sp. KLE 1745
CTCACTATTTTTGCGTGCCGTTTTGGGGCACTACCGTACTGTTTTGCAGGGGACAGTAACATAGTGATGCTGGTAAATTACTATTTAGATAATAACATACGCAATGAAGAATCGCAAGATAGAATACGGATATCAGAACACGGTAAGGATACTATTTTTTATTCCCCTAAATCAATTATATCGAAAAATAAGAATTACGTTATAAATTTTTGATGGTTTATGGAGGTGTACGTTGATGTTTAACAGTTACATTACCCGCGGTGTTGCTGCGGCGCTTGGTGAGTCGGATGGCGGACAAATCCCTTACACTGGAGAAGTCTCCCTTCCGCCCTGCTGCCATTGCACATCCGCAAAACCTGAGCAGTCTCAAAAAGAGCCGCACGGATGCGGAGTTCCAAGCGGCTTATGATGTGGTACTGGAGATTGTGGAACCTTTCTCTGATTTGAGCCGTGAGGAGCAGTTAGAGGGAAGCGCAGTTGCCTTACGTCGGATGGTTGACAGATGGAAGGTCACATACACCTCCTCGGTGGACCATTACAACGGCCCCTACGACTATTTTGTGGCAGGCGTGTCCTCCCTGTACCGGCTATACCCTGGCTGCTGGGCTGTGCCTGAATATGTTGGGCATCCCTTATGAGTATGTGAATGAGAACCAGTGATGCCATCAGTGGTATCGGGTTCCTATGGTGGAGGGCTCCTACTGGATTTGCGCCGCATACAGCCTACAGCCTTTGCTGCGGGCTGTATGCGGCGCCCTATCAGCATCCTTATTTTTATCCATCAAGCAGGGTCTCTAGTTAACGGATGGACGCTCTGTTTTTTATCTGGCAACTACAACTTGTGGTTGAGATTATTTTCAAATTCTGTTATCATAGAGGAAAACAGATGTTCGATAAGGTGTCGCGCTGATTGCCAAACTATTCGGCATAAAAAACGAAAGATAGACGATTGAATGATAATTTTTGACCTGGAATGGAACCGGGGGGATGACACGAAATCCCTGGATGAAATCCTGCAAATCGGTGCAGTCAAGATTGAAGGGCTCGGACGGCCCGTTCTGGATTCCTTCAATATCTATATCCGGCCGCGTGTCCATAAGGTGTTTGGGCCAGGGGCAAAGAATTTACCGGACCTGCAAAAGTCGATTGATTCAGATGTGGACTTTCCTCAGGGGCTGTCCAAGTTTTTAGCGTGGTGCGGTAAAGAGCGGGAATTTGGTGCCTGGGGAAGCGAGGGCTTCAAGGCCCTCAAACAGAACTGCGAATACTGGAAACTTCCTGTTCCAGCCTTTCAGAAGAAATACAACCTGCAACAGGCGTTCGGCCATGTCATTGGAGAGGACAGCCGGCAGGTTGCATTGCAGAGCGCCATCGAAACCTGCAGGATTCCAATACAAGACACCTTTCACAACGCACTGCACGATGCGACATATACGGCCGCAATTTCTGCTTGGATTACAGAAGAGTCTCTGACTTATCGGCTTTTAAAAAAACGAATAAGAAGAAAAATCCGGCTTCCACAATTCTCTATGGAGCAGTTTCCAATACAACCAAAATATCGAGTTAGCCCATACCTATCCATGCAAACAGTTTTGAATGCTAAAAGAGCCCGCCAGCCTAAGTGCCCGATATGCCAAAAACCGATGTGTGTCCACCGCTGGTCCGGTCCAATAGGCAACTGCTACTACTCCGCTGTGGGCTGTAAAGAGCATGGGAAGTTTCTTTGCCGGCTGACGGTATCCCAGTTGGAGAATGGTGAGTGGAGAGGGCGGATGTCCGTACCGGCCATCACGTCGGAGTTGAAGGAAACATATCAACGAGCACTGGAAAAAGGGACCATCAACTGCACAGGGAGTATCCACAAGAAGAAAAAGAAACGCTGGTACGGAAGATGCATTGCCAAGTTGGATATGGCAACGGCGCAAAACCGGGTTTAGAAGCCTTGCAGGCTTTCCCGCGGTTCCAAAGTTTAAAAGATAGAATCAAAATTGTGATTTTCCCATATAAGGAAAATCAGAAAATTGTAATACTTACTAAAGCGGTGGGAGGGTTGTTATGGCAGACAGGACAATGGGAGTTCAAAACAAGGCTATCGGAGCATTCAGTTCAGATACTTTGCCTGTAGATATTTTGGGTCGGGATGAACTCTTGAATCAAATAATGAACCTTCTGATAACCTTGTCAGAGGCCAAGAGTTCTTGTGCGTTTGCCCTAAACGGGAAGTGGGGAGCGGGGAAAACCTATATTGTTCAAAAGTTGGAATAATTGCTCCGGGTGTATGAATCAACAGGGAGTTTAATAGTTTTCCATTATAACTGCTGGCAGTACGACTACTATGAGGAGCCGTTGATGGCGATTATAGCCGCCATGCAGGACAGCATTGAGGAAAAAACAAATTTACTCAAAAAGGAAACGAGAGAAAAAGCAGAAAAAGTGCTGTCCATTACAAAGAACATCGCCAAGCAAACGGTTTTTTCCTTTGCCGAGAAAAAATTAGGGGTCGACCTTGAGAACATAGATAGTTTGATTGAAAAAGGAACAGAGGACAGTGAAAAGAAACAGACTACCCGCCATAGCACGGACTCGTATTATGATTTTAAGAAGGCCATAGATAAAGTAAGGCGGCAGATGTCCATTTTATCAGAAAGCGCGACGCTACTCATTGTGGTTGACGAGTTGGACCGGTGCCTTCCGGAATATGCTATCAAGGTGTTGGAACGGCTCCACCACCTGTTTTACGGTATTGAAAACACAATTGTTCTTGCCGCTCTTGATGGAGAACAGTTGGGACATACAGTAGAGCGCATATTTGGTGAGGGTACAAATTGTCGGGAGTATCTTCGCAAATTTCTGGATTTTGAAGTCATGGTAGACGTTGGAATCGTTCAAGGAGATTTTCTCAAAAAATATGACAGTTATGCTTCAATGTTTGATAGTAAATTACTTCCTCCGTGGACCGGACTTGGAAGATATTTTACTGAATTGTTCAGCGAGATGGATATAAGAACACAAGAACATCTCATAAAGAAGATGGAAACTATTCACCGCCTGTTGTTTAGAGGTGAAAAGAAGGATTATTCTTATTTATGCTTTGAACTTTTAATGGCCGTCCATAACTATTATGCCCCAGGGACTACACGCGCACCGATATTTTATCAGGACAGTAGAAATATGGAGAACTATAAACTTATTTGCGCAAAGGAAAGTTTACCACAAAATTTTGTCTCCTATGTCCAAGATAATTGGAAATTTTCAATCGCTGAACAGATTGTTATGGATACAAGGGATAGCAGACCACTCATTCATTTTCCAGAGGAGATAGATATTCCACGTCTTCTAATTTGCTATTCGGAGGACGTATATAATCACCGTTCCATGAGCGCTCTAAGCCGGAATTTTCCTCAAAGAAATAAATCAAGTGTACAGGATTTCAAAGAAGTCCAGCGACTGGTACAACTTATCAAATAGAATGCGACTTGATGGATTTTAGCACATATAGCGGTCTATTTAGAAATAGATATAAAAGGTGAAATATGAAAAATTTCAGTTTAAACCCTACCGAAGAAAACGCACTTGACTTGTTAGGAACAAACCCTATTGGGCGCACCGAAGATGTCCTTCGATTTGTTGAACTGCTTTCAAACATGGAAGATACCTGCTACTCTGTTGCTCTGAATGGGGAATGGGGGGCGGGGAAGACATTCTTCGTGAAACAAGTTAAATTGATTCTGGACGCATATAATCCGCAGACGGATATACCTGAGGAAACGCACTATAAAGTGCAGAATGTTATCCAGAACCGAATTCATGTCCCAGATAGTTATACGTCCGTATACTATGATGCCTGGGCTAATGACAACCATGAGGACCCATTGCTGTCTTTAATTTATGCGGCAATACGTAGTGGACAGAGTGACTACACACCAGAGAGGGAGCGTAGCCTATGTAATGCTGCGTTGGGGATTGTAGACCTTCTGGCAGAAAAGAACATATCCACAACTCTTCAAGCACTACGAGGAAATGGAAAGTTGGAGGGTATACAAAAAGAAACCGACCTAAGAAATTTGGTTCACGAGTTTATCGATTCCTTGATAGCGGAACATGGAAACCGGCTTGTGCTCTTTATTGATGAACTGGACCGCTGTAAACCTGATTATGCAATTCGTTTCCTGGAGAGAATCAAGCATTATTTTGATGATGAAAGGGTTACTTTCGTCTTCTCTGTAAGCCTGTCACAGTTGCAGTGGACGGTAAAAAGTTATTATGGCTCGGGGTTCAATGCAACAAGGTATCTAGATAAATTCTTTGACATTCAACTTACACTTCCGCATGTAGACTATAACCGATTCCTCAACCAAAGATTGAAAATGTGGCCGGATTCTCTCGTTTCATTAGTTGGCATGGAAGTGATGAAATACTTCAACTTCTCTTTGCGGGAAACTGAGCGTTACATTCGGCTCCTAAAAATCATTGAGCATGCGGCAAAAAATATGAGCGAAGGATTCGAGGAACAAAACGCCGTGTTATTCTCGGCAACATATTTTGCGCCTATCATGGTGGGACTACAGATGTGCGATATGAAGGCGTATAGTGCTTTTGTCACCGGTAAGGATTCTGGCCCTATGAAGGACATTCTTACCAATTCCGATGTGGTGCTTCATAGTCGCCTCCTTTTAAAAAGCAGTGAAGAGTGCAAAAAAAATGGAATAATAAATGACCATACAGGAAAACAAGTGGGGACAGTCATTGATAGACTGGAGGTGGCCTACAAAGCCTTGTTTGGCAGAAATTATCCCGAATATGGGCAAAGCATGACAATCGGTCAGATGTCGTTCACAGAGAAAGTAAGGATTAGTGTCGAACGGGTCGCTTCGATATTGTCTCCATTTGAAGAGTATGATATTGATTGAGCGGAGTGACTTGGAGTCAGTCATTTCATTTTGGAAACTGAAAAATGGCGATAAAACTATTTTGATGTTTTGTGATTTATAGTTCAATTGCCGATAAACATTTTTGTGCTTTCCAATTTTTAGGTTAACTGAAAGGGCGCCTATGGGGTAGCTGTCCATAAAACAGGTTTTGAGAAACAAATACTATGGCAGTTGTCGGACAAGGGTTGCTGACAAAGGGGGTATGTGTCATTAAGGCACATGCCCCTTTGCTTTTGCAGTTGCCTTTGTTGATGGTAGATGGATAGGATGGATTTTGTACGATTTAAGGTCGATAATCCGGAATTAGCTTCCCTGTGAGCAACGCAAAAATCATGGGCAATGATGCGTCCATACCCTTGCACAAGTACAGCTCATACGTCAGTTAAATGCCGATTTCCAACCTGTTTCATAAGGGTACTTCTGAGATGTCATCTTTCAGAAAAGTAGTCAGAAATCCCTCACTTAAACCAATCCTTGTGAGGATAGGAAAGAAATTTGCTGAAACGATAATTTTGTCCCTTATTCCGCGCTTCTGCAATCCGTGTACTGCGCTCACCGTTCCGTTCGCTATTGCATGGTTACAATTAGTTGTTCACCATCCAATGAACAGTGGGATCCCTTTCCATAAGCAGCACATCATTTACAGCGATAGAAACCTCTGAATTTGAAAACTGTTTTGCCTGTCATGCCGAGCAAGTAGGATAGACAAGCACAAAGAAACATGCTATAATTTTTATAAATACTCTAAAAGACCACGTTAACATGTCAGGTCGCTGTCTGGCGGCACTTATTAACGGAGGTTTGGGTTATGAATAACAAACAAATGAAAAAGGCTACAGTCGATGCAATCAATGTGATGATCAGTCACGCGGACAAGGGTCCTTCCGGATTTTGGGTGGAGGATCACGAAGGCTGTGGCAATCCAGCGGTCTTTCCGGAATTTGAGGAGGGCTTGAAGCGAGGAAGGCTCATCCAGAAAGAACATTATTTTTGCCCATGGAATACCGCCATTATGTACGGCGATGGGCATGGCAACATAAACACGGGGTGTTACCATAGCTGTTCTATTGACAAGGCGAGGTATCTGTCTGCTCAGGAACTGAAAGAGATTCTTGTCTGCTTCAAAACACGCATGGAAAATGGCGATTACGATTGCGTTGAACATTTATCTCCATTGCTGACAAAAGACGAAAGCAGGCACATAGAGGATCGCATCCTTGCGGAGCAGCATGAGTGCGAACGCTGCGAAAGGCAAAAGCGGCAGGAGCGGCTCAAAAAAGCCGCTGCTCTGATTGCCAAGTATCCAGATGAAGAATCGCTTTTGGCAATCAATTATGGAGAAGATACATGCGTAGATGAAGAAGATGGCCTCGTATTTTTCAATCCGGATTCTCGTAAGGATGTCGTTGGCGCAGAAAAGATGTCCTATGATGAATATCTGGATGTCCAGCTTGCTTCTTTAGGGCACGCTTATCGTTCCGGATTTGCAAACGGCATATTTAATTATCTGCTTGAATTCAAAGGACAGATTGAGAAAGTCAAGCCAAAACATATTTGCTTCAAGCGGATTTTCATTAGCGGAATGTACACCGATGGGACAATGTTTGATGATAAAGAGGATCACGTCTGGATGGACAAATCCGGCTTTGAAGACCACAACGTTGGTGACAGTGTTTCATTCGGTGCCGAGGTCTACCGCTATGTAAAAACCGGAAATGGAAAACAGATTGACTACGGACTGCGTAACCCGACAGGCATCCAAAAGATCGAAGCCTACGAACTTCCCAGCGATGATGAACTGATTATGCAGGAAGTTGGACAGCTTATCTGCGAGACTTGCTTTCTAAGTGATCGGTGCAATCACAATTACTGCACAATAGATCCAAAGAAAAAGCGTTTGCTCAAACAAGAAATGTTCCGTGCAATAAAGGCACAGACAGATAAGGAGACTCAGAAATGAAACGATTCTTTCTTGTGTGTGGACTTGTAATTGCATTGTTGCTGAGTGGGTGCGGATCGTCGGCATCCCGTGTTGAAACACTGAAAAGCTGGTCTTTTCAGTATAACGAGGGAACAAGTGATTACAGCCTTTTCTTTGGCTTGGCTGATAAAAATGATAAGTCTCTGTCAGCTGATGTTGATGTGGATATTCGAATCGTAAATGACGCGGATGAAGAGGTTTATGCTGGTACAAAGTCCGTTTCTACTGATGATTTCGGCTATTATACCAGCCAAGCTGCCGGAGAGCAATATCTTGCCAATGTGAGAATCCCTTCCTCTGAGATCAAAGCCGGAAAATCCGCAAGCGGGAAGGTTTATTTCACCGTGTACAAGGAAAACGCAGTTCAGTTTGACGAAGTAAACTGCGATGCTCTGTATTGCTTGCCTATTGAAGATGTTCAAGTGACGTTTGATTCATTTCCGCTGGATCTGAAGGTGAAAGACTTCATGGGGAGTACGGCATCCGTGATCCAAATTCAAGGAGCCGAATTTAAGTTTGACAAAGACTATTCTCCGCAGCTGACCATTACGATTACCGGAGAAAAGAAGAGCGGGAGCAGTGATTCCGGGTATGATATGATTAGTTATAAGCTGTATGACAGTGCGGGTTATCTGGTAGACTCCGGCAATATATACCTATCTTCTCTGAGCGCCGGAGATAAATTCAAGGATGACTCTGTTGTGATCTATGACATTACTCCCGGCGAATCCTACACATTCCAGTTATCAGAGTATAGCTGGTGAGCTTTCGTAATTTTGCACGAACATAAGGGCTTGGGACTATCCCAAAAATGAAAACAGGGCGTTTCGGCGGTCAGCCGGAACGCTCTGTTTTTTCGGTGTGGGTACTCACCGGATTTGCTTGCTGCTCTGCAAGGAAATCCCGGTCAACCCACGCCGTTTTTCGCAAGTGTAGCTACACTTGCTGTGCTTGCTCTTCCTCTCATAATCGCATTGACTCGAACGTTTGTTCTTGTTATAATTGGGCTGAAAGATTAAAAAAGCCTTGAAATGCAGCTGATTTTCATTGGCGAATGGCGGCATCGCCGCCTTGATTACCGGCTTGCACAGGCGAACGAGCCTGTCAAGGACACGCAGTGAGGCGAAGCCGTTTCCTTGACTGGAACGGACGGCTGTGCAACCCGGCGAACTGCCTGTAATTCTCCTGTGAATCCCGGTACATTACCCAATGGAATCCCGGAAATTGTCGTGATATACTGAATAGCAATAGGTCATATCACGCACTTTGCTCCGGGAGATTCATGCGGCGCTGCTCGGAAATCTGAATGAAAAGGAAGGTGCAAATGGATAACAAGAAACGTAACGTCCAAGTGGAAACGGACGGCAGCCGCAGTGTCCCCGTTCCTCTCTGGCAGGAGTTACCGCAGATCATGGTACGCCTGAAAGAAGGAAACACCATCTACCGCTTTACTGCCAGCTTTGACGGAAAGCACACCCTTCCCGAAAAGGCGGTGAAGCTGATCGACTCCGAAGGGAGTGTGTGATCGTGACCAACAGCAACCTTGTCTTGGCAGACTGTCCTCAGATGATGGAGGAATCTACTATGAAGCAGTCTGACAAAATTACCGCGCTGTATTGCCGCTTGTCCCGTGACGATGAATCACAGGGCGACAGTAACAGCATTGTGAATCAAAAAGCCTATCTCAGCCGATATGCAAAGGAACACAGCTTCCGCAATACGGAGTTCTTTGTGGATGACGGTTACACAGGCGCAAACTTTCAAAGACCGGATTGGCAGCGCATGATGGCGCTGGTGGAAGACGGAAAGATCGGTACGATCATCACGAAGGACATGAGCCGCATCGGTCGAAATTATCTGGAAGTTGGGATGTATACCGAGATCACATTCCCACAGAATAACGTGCGGTTCATTGCCGTCAACAGTGGTGTGGACAGTGCCAAACAGCAAGACAATGAGTTCGTCCCGTTCGTCAACATTATCAACGAATACTACGTTCGGGACGGCAGCAAGAAGGTGCGGGCATCCCTCAAGCTAAAAGGAGAATCCGGCGAGCATCTGACCACAATCCCCCCGTATGGCTACGTCAAAGACACGGATAATTCAGAGCATTGGCTCGTCGATCCGGAAGCGGCACAGGTGGTCAAGCGCATCTTTTCCCTCTGCATGGACGGGAACGGTCCGACGCAGATTGCATGGATGCTGAAAGAGGATCATGTGTTGACGCCCACCGTTTATCAGGACAGGCAAAAACGAAAAGTCCGCTGCGCTTTGCCGGAGAATCCATACAACTGGAACGGCAGTACCGTTGCTGCAATTCTGGAACGGATGGAGTATTGCGGGCATACCGTGAACTTCAAAACGCACCGGCAGTCCTACAAAATCAAGAAGACCATCGAGAATCCACCGGAGCAATGGAAGATATTCCGCAACACCCACGAAGCCATTGTGGATGAGGAAACCTTTCAGCGGGTACAGGAGCTGCGCCGCAACAAACGCAGACCGGCAAGAACGGGCAAGAGCAACCTCTTTTCCGGCGTTGCCTACTGTGCCGATTGCGGAGAAAAAATGTACTACTGCACCTCGCGGAACTTTGAAGAACGACAGGATCATTTCGTCTGCTCTACCTCTCGCAAGAAGGGAAAAGACGTGTGCGGAACGCACTTCATCCGTGCGGTTGTTCTGGAAAAGGGCGTGCTGAAATTTCTGCAAATCCTGCTTTGGTATATCTCCGATTGTGAGGATCTGTTCCGCGATAAGCTGGGTGCAAAGCGCAAGGAGGACTTCAAGAAAGAACTCGCCGCAAAGCGCAGACAGCTCACGCAGGCACAGCGCAGGATGGAAGAGTTTGACCGTCTGTTCAAACGGCTCTATGAGGACAATATCTCCGGCAAAATCAATGATAGCCGATTTGAAAAGCTGTCCGCCGACTATGAAAATGAGCAAACAGAGCTGACGGAGAAAATGCAGCTTTTGGAACAGGAGATTGCCCAGCAGGAGAAAGAAGCCGACAGCATTGAGCAGTTCATCCTCCGGGCGAAGAAATATCCCAACTTGCAGGAACTGACGCCCGCTGTGCTGCATGATCTTGTGAGCAGGGTCTATGTTTCCGCGCCGGATAAGAGCAGCGGGCAGCGAGTGCAGGATGTGCATATCAGCCTTGCCTGCATTGGTTTCCTGCCGGAGAGCATCATTGCCGAAATGCTCACCCACGCAGCAAAAAGCAGAACAGCGTGACTTCCGCCACGCTGTTCTCTCTAAAGCTATAAACCTGTCTTATGCGCTTCTACCCTGCGGGCGCCCTTTTTTTAGGATGATTCTTCTCTGAGATTTCTTACGATGGCTCGGGTGGAATATTGGCCTCCAATTATTTTTTAATCTCGGGAATAATCTTCCCTTCTGCGGTCACATACATATAGGGCGGCCTTCGGACAGGAGGATGTTGTGAGCCCTCCTACTTTAGCACCCTTGTCTCTCCACTGTATTAACAGAACTAGCCTGTATTTGCATCCACAAAAAACAAATGGATAACTGATAGGTGCTGCAAAACGATATAAAGGAGAAATCGATATGTTTAAAATGAATACAACCCATTTTGTTTCCAATCCTCTCAAAGCCTTGAATCCCAAGGGATTTGCGCATACTGTAGGAATACAAAGCCGATTTAGGAGACTTGTGTTGAACTCGAAAAACTCATTTTAATTCGTTTAAAAACGAGAAATAAATGGATTTAATTGAAGGCATTATGTTATCGTCCCTACAAAAACAGTATAGTTGTCCCCCAAAATGACCCCCCATTGAAGTGACCTTAAAAAATCGTTCATGGGGCATCACAGCGGCTCCCAAAAGGCCAATCTGATGGTCCTCTAAAAGGATGTTTGGGAAGCCTTCTAAAACGGCGC
>NZ_KI271756.1:0-537 GCF_000469445.2 Oscillibacter sp. KLE 1745
AGAAGACCCACACATCCTTGAAAGCAGCGATATCAGCGCTATTGAAATTGGACATTGTTCAAATACTCCCTTCTCAGATGATGTGCTTGGCGGCCAGAATGGAAGCCAGCTCCTCGCAGGTCTCTTTGCCGGCACCCTCCAGCATCTTGCCGGCGCCCTTCTGGGGCGGGGTGAAGCTCTTGAAGATGTTGGTGGGAGAGCCCTTCAGGCCGATGGTGGTGGCGTCGATCAGGGGATGATCCTTCAGCTTCTCATAGTCAAAGGTCTCCAGCGGCTTGTTGTAGGTGGCATAGATGCCGTCGATGCTCATATAGCGGGGCTCGTTCAGCTCCTTGATGCAGGTGATCAGACAGGGAGTCTTGACCTTGATGGTCATGTAGCCGTCCTCCAGCATCCGCTTGACGGTGATGGTGTTGCCGTCCTTGGTGATGTCGGCGGCGTAGGTCACCTGGGGCAGGTGCAGCTTCTCAGCGATCTGGGGGCCCACCTGGGCGGTGTCGCCGTCGATGGCCTGCCGGCCGCACATGACGATGTCGT
>NZ_KI271756.1:637-25257 GCF_000469445.2 Oscillibacter sp. KLE 1745
CGATGGCCTGCCGGCCGCACATGACGATGTCGTCCTCCTCCACACCGATGGTGGAGATGGCGGCGGCCAGGATCTGGGAGGTGGCGTATGTATCGGAGCCGCCGAACTCGCGGGCGGATACCAGGACACCCTCGTCAGCGCCCATGGCCATCAGCTCCCGCAGCATGCCGGCTGCCGGGGGCGGACCCATGGTGACGACCATGACCTTGCAGCCGGTGGCGTCCTTCAGCTTCAGGGCAGCCTCCACGGCGTTCATGTCATCGGGGTTGGTGATGGTCTGCATGGAGGCACGGTTCAGGGTGCCATCCGGGTTCACCGCCACCTTGCCGGAGGTATCGGGGACCTGCTTGACGCAAACAATGATCTTCATAATTCGTTCTTCCTCCTCTTACAGGCCGATATTGCCGGAGATGACCACACGCTGGATTTCGCTGGTGCCCTCATAGATCTCGGTGATCTTGGCGTCGCGCATCATGCGCTCCAGGGGATAGTCCTTGGTGTAGCCGTAGCCGCCGAACATCTGCAGCGCCTTGGTGGTGGTCAGCATGGCGTGCTCAGAGCAGAACAGCTTGGCCATGGCCGCCTCCTTGGTGAAGCGCTTGCCCTCGCCCTTCAGCACGGCGGCCTGATAGGTCAGCAGGCGGCCCGCCTCAGAGCGCATCGCCATATCGGCGAAGGTGAACTGGGTGTTCTGGAACTTGCTGATGGGCTTGCCGAACTGGACACGGCCCTTGGTGTAGGCCATGGCCTCTTCCATGGCGCCCTCGGCGATGCCCAGAGCCTGGGCCGCGATGCCGATGCGGCCGCCGTCCAGGGTCTGCATGGCGATCTTGAAGCCCTTGCCCTCCTGGCCCAGCAGGTTCTCCTTGGGAACGATGCAGTCGGTGAACACGATCTCGGCGGTGGGGGAGCCGTGCAGGCCCATCTTCTCCTCGTGCTTGCCCACGGAGAAGCCGGGGAAGCTGCTCTCCACGATGAAGGCGGAGATGCCGCGGGTGCCCTTGGACTTGTCGGTCATGGCGAAGACCACGAACACGTCGGCCACGTAGCCGTTGGTGATGAAGATCTTGGAGCCGTTGAGGACATAGTGGTCGCCGTCCAGCTTGGCCTCGGTCTGGCCCTTGGCGGCGTCGGAACCGGCGTCGGATTCGGTCAGGCAGAAGGCGCCGACCTTGTGGCCCTTGGTCAGCATGGGCAGGTACTTGGCCTTCTGGGCCTCGGTGCCGTGGGTGATGATGGGATCGCAGCACAGGCCGTTGTGGGTGGCCACGATGTCGCCGGTGGAGGCGCACTGCTTGGACAGCTCCTCGATGCAGATGGCACTGGCCAGGGGGTCAGCGCCAGCGCCGCCATACTCCTTGGGGACGCACATGCCCATCACGCCCAGGTCGAACAGCTTCTCGATGTTCTCCCGGGGATACTGGCTGGTCTTGTCGGTCTCGGCAGCGATGGGCTTCACTTCATTCTCGGTGAATTCCGCCATCATCTTCCGGACCAGCTGGTGCTCACGGCTGAGATTGAAATCCATGATGTCTTCTCCTTATATTCAAATTTGGAAAACGCAACGATGTATGAAATATTCCGGCAGGTTTGCTTATGAAATTCTGTTTTGCACGAATTCACTTCGGGCAAAACACCTCTGCCCGCCGGGTCGACATGTTCGCTGTGCGAACGTGAGGGGGAAACCGGCGATGCGCCGCCAGCGGCAGAGCAAGCGAGCCGGTTTCGAGGCAGCGGCGCGCTTGGCGGCCCGTCAGGGGCCGGGGATCGCAATGCCGCAACAGTGGGACCTTAGTTCTGGATGCCGGCGATCTCCTTGGCCATCTGCTTCTTGGCCTGGAGGTTGCCCTGGCGGGCGATCATGATGCGCTGGGCCTGGGGAGAGCCCGCGCCGTGCATGGACTCTGTCCGGTAGCCAACGGCGGCCGCGCCCAGGCACAGGTTCTCGATGAACCGCAGGATCCGCTGACGGTCCTCTGTGCTCACACCCTCCCGGGTGGCGAAGAACTTGTTGCAGATCTCCCCGATGGTCTCGCCGTTCCGGCCCACCACCGTGTCGGAGTGGAAGTCCTTCTGGGACGGCATCGTCACCACCAGGCCGCCCGCGATGTCCTCTGCCAGGCGGACGATCTCATAGGGGAAGCGAGTCACATTCTGCTTGCACACGTTGGCCAGCAGCAGGTCGATCTGATAGTTGCCCGCCTTCGTCCGGAAGCCCTGAGAGGAGCATGCGATGCCGCAGCAGTACAGCGTCTCGTTCAGGTGGATCATCTCGATCAGCTTGTCCTTCACCGCGCTGGCCTTCTCCACGCCGTTGTACTCCGCTGCCAGCGCCGCAGCACCGATCAGCGTGTCGCCCACGCCCACCTTGCAGCCGCCGTAGCTCTGCCGGTGGTAGCCCGCGAACCGCTCCACCATCATGCCGGCGAACTCATACTCGCCGTTGAGGAAGATGTACTCGTTGGGGATGAACACGTGGTCCAGCACCACCAGGGCCTCCTGGCCGCCGAACTTCGCGTTGCCCACGTCGATGGACGCGTCCTCCTCCAGCTTCCGGGTATCGCAGCTCTGCCGGCCGTAGATCATGTACATGCCCTCGGCGTCTGTCGGGCAGGCGAAGCTCACCGCCCAGTCCTTGTCCGCCTCGCCCATGGAGATGGTGGGCATGAAGATGTGCCAGTGGCTGTTGATGGAGCCGGTCTGGTGGCACTTGGCGCCGCAGACCACGATGCCGTCAGCGCGGCGCTCCACCACATGCACGTACATGTCCGGGTCCGCCTGCTGGCTGGGGGCCTTGGACCGGTCGCCCTTGGGGTCGGTCATGGCGCCGTCCACCGTCAGGTCGTTGTCCTGGACGAAGGTCAGGAACTTCTTGAAGTTTTCGTGATAGCGGGTGCCGTACTTCTCGTCGATCTCATAGGTGGTGGAGAACACGGCGTTGAACGCATCCATACCCACACACCGCTGGAAGCAGGAAGCGGTCTTCTGGCCCAGCAGGCGCTGCATCTTCACCTTGTTGATGAGGTCCTCCGTGGACTGGTGCAGGTGGGTGAAGCGGTTGATGGTGTGGCCCGTCAGGCTGGACTTCACCGTCATCAGGTCGGCATACTGGGGGTCCTGGGCCAGAGCGTAGGTCATGGCCACGCAGTTGATGGACGGGCGGATCATGGGGTGGTCCACCCAGTTCTCAATCTTCTCCCCGAACATATACACCCGGGTATTCAGTTTGCGCAGGCTCTCTACATACTCCTGTGCGGTCATCAATGCCATTTCTTTTTTTCCTCCTCAAAAAAATGGGGGTCTTTTACATTTCAATGTGTTCCAGGTGAGCTTCGCCTGCCCGGAACTCCATGGCCCGCGCCACTGGGCGCGGCTCCCTCGCCGTGTGAGGGAGAGGGGGAACCCGGCTCGCTTGATCCGCCGCTGGCGGCGCTTCGCCGGTTTCGAGGCAGCGGCGCGATTTGCGGCCCGGTCAGGGCTGGAAATCGCATTGCTGCGACGGTGGAAATTCTCAGGCTTCCGCCAGTCCCATCAGCTCATCTTTGAAGATGCGCTCGTCCATAAGCTTCAGGTCCTCAGCGATCTTCGGCATGAACTCCATCTGATCCAGCACCTGGGTCTGGAGGTCGATGCCCGGCGCGATCTCGATCAGAGTCACGCCCTCGGGCCGCAGCTCGAACACAGCCCGCTCGGTGATGTACAGAACAGGCTGCTTCACCTGCACGGCATACTTGCCGGAGAAGGTGATGTGCTCCACCTGGTTGACGAACTTCTTCTTGGCGCCCTCCTGGACGATCACCAGCTTGCCGTCCTCGCAGGCAGTCTTCAGGCCCTTGGCGGTGAAGGTGCCGCAATAGACCACCTTCTTGGCATTCTGCGTAATGTCGATGAAGCCGCCGGCGCCAGCCAGACGGGTGCCGAACTTGGACACGTTCAGGTCGCCGTTGGGTGCCGTCTCCGCCAGGCCCAGGAAGGCCACATCCAGGCCGCCGCCCTGGTAGAAGTCAAACTGGACGTTGTGGGGGATGATGGCCATGGAGTTGGCTGCGGCGCCGAACTGGGTGCCGCCCATGGGCACGCCGGCGATGGAGCCGGCCTCCACGGTCAGGGTCATCTTGTCGGAGATGCCCTCCTCCGCCGCCACGTTGGCAATTTTTTCCGGCGCGCCGGTGCCCAGGTTCACAATGGCATCCTGGGGCAGCTCCATGGCGGCCCGGCGGGCGATGATCTTCTTGGCGTCCAGCGGGATGGGTGGGATGGCGTCCACGGGAATGCGGAACTCGCCGGTCAGGCTGCCGTCATAGGGCATTCCCAGGCACTGCTCGTTATCCTCAATGGATCCTACCACAATAGAATCCACATAGATACCGGGAATTGCCACCAGTTTCGGATCCAGGCTGCCGCCTTGGACGATTTTTTCCACCTGGACGATGACCCGGCCGCCGGAGTTCTTGCAGGCCTGAGCCATGGCGGTGACGTCGATGGGGCCGATCTCCCGGTGAACGGTGCAGTTGCCGTACTCGTCGGCGTAGCTGGCACGCAGGAACACCACATTGATGGGGAACGCCTTGTAGAGCAACCGCTCCTGGCCCTCGATCTCGACGACCTTCACCAGGTCCTCCTTGGTGACATCGTTGAGTTTGCCGCCGCCGTTGCGGGGGTCGGCAAAGGTGTACAGGCCCACGTGGGTGATGGTGCCGATGTTGTGGGCCGCGATGTCCCGGTACATGTGGGAGATGACGCCCTGGGGCAGGTTATACGCCTCGATCTTGTTGCTCAGGGCCAGATCGCCCAGCTTGGGGGCCCGGTCCCAGTGGCCGCCGATGACCCGCTTGACCATGCCCTCGTGGCCGTAGTGGTCGCCGCCGGTGCCGTCCCGGTGGCCCTGGCCTGCCGCGAAGAACAGCGTCAGATCTCTGGGATGGCCCGTCTCCAGGAACCGCTTCTCCAATGCCTTGGACAGCGCCTCAGGGCAGGCGCAGCTGACAAAGCCGCCGGTGGCGATGGTATCGCCGTCGTTCACCAGCAGCGCCGCCTCCTCGGCGGTAAGCACGCGAACTTTTTTCATGCCTGACTTCCCTCTTTATATGTAATGAAATGGACGGCCTCTTGCCGGTCTGCGCTCACTTGTTCTGGAAGTGCTTCTCCTTGCGCTTCTCCAGGAAGGCGCCCATGCCCTCCTTCTGGTCCTCGGTGGCAAAGCACATGGCGAACAGCTCGTTCTCCAGGGCGATGCCGTTGTCGATGTCCATCTGCATCCCGCGGTCGATGCAAGCCTTGGAATACTTCACAGCGATGGGGGCGTTGGCGGTGAAGGACTTGGCCATCTCCACAGCCTTGTTCAGCAGCTCCTCGGCGGCATAGACCTCATTCACCAGGCCGATGCGCTTGGCCTCCTCAGCACCGATCTGCTTGCCGGAGAAGATCAACTCCTTGGCCTTGGCCACGCCCACACGGCGGGGCAGACGCTGGGTGCCGGAGAAGCCGGGGGTGATGCCCAGGCCCACCTCGGGCTGGCCGAACTTGGCGCCGCCCTTGCCCTCAGCGTTGGGGCCGGCGGCCAGAATGATGTCGCAGGACATGGCCAGCTCACAGCCGCCGCCCAGAGCGAAGCCGTTCACTGCGGCGATGGTGGGGATCTCCAGCTTCTCGATCCGGCGGAACAGGGCGCTGCCCCGCTGGCCCCACTTGCGGCCGGCGGCCACGTCCATGGTGCTCTGCTCGCCGATGTCGGCGCCGGCCACGAAGGAGCGGCCCTCGCCGGTGATGATGAAGGCGCCCAGCTCGGCATCCTTCTCCACCTCGCTGATGAGCTGTTCCAGCTCAGAGATCACGGTGGAGTTCAGCGCATTCAGCGCCTCGGGGCGGTTGATGGTGGCGATCCCGATATTGCCGTTCTTTTCATAGCGAATGGTCTGATACATATTGGAATGTCCTCCTTAATCATATTTTGCTCAGCAAACTGTTGGAGAGTAATCATCCAACAATTTAGTTATAGCAAAAATCATGCCATTTTTCCAGGTGTAATTCTCTCATTTTCGGTTCGTTTTTTTGTGTAGGTTGCTAAAATCCAAGTGGTAAATCGCTTGGTTTTCCCGGTGCCGTCAGCCGTTTCCATACGGGATTATTCATTTTTGAATAACAAATTTATCAGTGTCTTCCAGCATTTTCCGCAGTTTGTTTGTGAAATACAGCAGTCTGTCTGTCGAATTTTCGTGAAATTTCACGAGCCAAAAATATTTCCCGCCTCTTCCTATTCATTTTTGAATATGCTATACTCATTTTTGAATAGAGCAACCGGCATTCAGTCCGGCACAGGAGGTCTGCGCCTATGGCGATTCCGTCTTTTTCTGCTTTCCACGACGAGGGGATCAATCTGGAGGGACTTCTGGAGATCCTCAGCCCGGAAAACAACTTGGTCCTGGCGGACGACATGATGGTCTCGGACGGCAACGGCATCATTCTGCGGGTCAGCGAGACCTATGAGAAAAACTTCGGTTTTGCCCATGACTCCATCGTTGGCAAGTCCGCCTTTGATCTGGAGGCGGACGGCACCTTCACCCCCTGCATTACGGCGGAGGTCATCCGGCGGCGGAAGAAGATCAGCGCCACACAGACCATCAACCACACCCACAAAAACGTGATGACCGTGGGCATTCCCCTGTTTGACGCCAACGGGGAGCTGAAATACGCCGTCTGCTTCAACACCGTGTCCATGGAGCAGATCAACTCCATCCAACGGAACTACCGCCGGATGCAGGATTCCCTGCAGCACTACTCCCAGGAGATCGCGGAACTGCGGACCCGGGCCACCTCCACCAATCTGCTGTTCAAAAGCGCCCCCATGCAGCGGCTGTGGACGCTGATGCAGAACACTGCCAACACCCGGGCCAACATTCTCATCACCGGAGAGACCGGCGTGGGTAAAAGCGCCATCGCCAAGGCCATTCACAAGATGAGCAACCGTGCAAACGGGCCCTTTATCGAGGTAAACTGCGCGGTGCTCCATGAAAATCTCATTGAGTCAGAGCTGTTCGGCTATGAGAAGGGCGCCTTCACCGGGGCCTCCTCCTCCGGCAAGATCGGCAAGATCGAGCTGGCCAACCACGGCACGCTGTTCCTGGATGAGATCGGCGAGCTGCCCGCCCATATCCAGTCCAAGCTCCTGCAGCTGATTCAGGAGAAGACCATTGAGCGCCTCTCCGGCACCCAGAAGATCGAGCTGGACTTCCGGCTGATCGTTGCCACCAACCGCAATCTGGAGGAGGCGGTGCAGCTCGGTCTGTTCCGGTCCGATCTCTTCTACCGGCTGAACGTCATCCGCATCCACATCCCCCCCCTGCGGCAGCGGAAGGAGGACATCGTCCCCATGGCCCACCAGTTCCTGGCCCGCTTCTGCGGGGAGTACAACAAGTCCCTCACCTGCAGCCCCCGCTTTCTGGCTTTTCTGGAGCAGTACGATTGGCCCGGCAACGTGCGCCAGCTGGAGAACCTGATGGAGCGGCTGGTAATCACTGCCCAGGACCCCATTCTGGACATTCCTGCCCTGCCGCTGGAGTACACCGCCGACGCGTCGGCCCCTGCGGAGCTGCTTCCCGGCGGCACGCTGGCGGAGCGGATGGACGCCTACGAGGCCCAAATCATCCGGGATTCCTACCAGCGGTGCGGCACCACAGTGGCCGTGGCCCGGGAGCTGGGCATCTCCCAGGCCACAGCAGCCCGCAAGATTGCCAAATACGTGACCGCCCGGGCGTGAGAGGAGGTTCCGGTCCATGAGTTTGATCCATCTCAGCACAGAGCTTCGGCAGGAGCTGAAGCTCACCCCCCAGCTCCTGCAGTCCATGGAGCTTCTGCAGATGAACTCCCAGGAGCTGCTGGACTATCTGAACCAGGTCAGCGAAGAAAACCCTCTGGTGGAGCAGACTGATCTGTCCTCCCTCCACAAAGCCTATGAGGCCCTGCGGCAGAAGGTCCACTGGATCAATGGCGGCCTGCCGGAGGACGGCCACGGCGCCATGCCGGACCGGGGCGCCGCGGACCGGGAGACGGAGAGCCTCTCCGCCTTCCTTTGCGACCAGCTGGAGCGCCGGCGCCTGCCCAAGCCCCTGCTGGCCCTGACCCGGTATCTGGCAGAGCTGGTGGACGAGGAGGGCCGCCTCAGCCAGGAGGACCTGGACGGCGTGGCAGAGCTGAAGATCCCCCAGGCCCTGACTCAGCAGGCGCTGGAGACCCTCCAGAGCCTGGACCCCGCCGGCGTGGGCGCCCGGTCCCTGTCGGAGTGCCTGCTGCTGCAGCTGGCCCGGCAGGATGCTCCCTCCCCCCTGGATATGGAGATCGTCCGCCGCTTCCTGCCGGACTTGGGCAAGAAGCATTACAGCCTCATTGCCCGGGAACTCCATACCACGCCAGAGGAGGTCCGGGCGGCGGAAAAGCGGATCTCTGCCCTGGATCCCTGCCCCGGCCGCTCCTTCCAGCCGGCGGAGCCCACACTCTATGTCCGGCCGGATCTGTTCATCGCGGAACTAGACGGAAAGCTCCAGGTGATCCTGAACGAATACTACCTTCCCCGGGTGTCCATCAGCCAGTACTATGTGCGGCTTCTGAAGGAATCCGACGAGCCGGAGACCCGGGCCTATCTCCAGCAAAAGATGCAGCAGGCCAAGTGGCTGCTGAACAGCCTGGAGCGCCGGGGCAGCACCCTCCGCCAGTGCGCGGAGGCGATCCTGGAGACCCAGCGGGCCTTTTTTGCCGGCCAGACCACAGAGCTGGTCCCCATGACCATGGTGACACTGGCGGAGCGACTCCACCTCCATCCCTCCACCGTCTCCCGGGCCACTCGGGAGAAATACCTCCAGTGCCGGCAGGGGACGTACCCCCTCCGCTATTTCTTCAGCCGCGCTCTGGGGGAGCAGGGTCCCTCCCAGCAGACGGTGAAGCTGCGGCTGCTGGAGCTGATCCGGCAGGAGGACCACAGTCGCCCGCTCAGTGACCAGAAGCTGGCGGAGCTGCTGGCGGAGCAGGGCATCCGCATCGCCCGCCGCACGGTGGCCAAGTATCGGACGGAGCTCCGCCTGGGCTCCGCCGCCGCCCGAAAGCGGGACTGAGGGCCTACTGGCCCGCAGAGGCCCGCAGGATAGAAACGGAAGCCCCGGACGGAGTTTCGTCCGGGGCTTCCGTGTTTTTCCGATTTACAGGGTCCGCAGGACCTCTTCATATCCCGGCACCGCATCCGCCGCGCCGGGCCGGGACACCGCCAGGGCGCTGGCCGCCGCGGCCAGGGACAGTGCCTCTTCCAGTGTGCCGCCCTCCAGCGCCCGGCGCAGGAAGTAGCCGGTGAAGGTGTCTCCCGCCGCAGTGGTGTCCACCACCGCCGTTTTTCGGGCTGGGCCCCAGGCCCGCCAGCCCCCTCGCGCTGCAGCAGCGCCCTGTTCTCCCAAGGTCAGCACCACAGTGGTCTCCGGGTACCGCGCCGCCAGCGTGTCCAGAATCGCCTCCGGCGCCTCCGTTCCCGCCAGAAAGGCGCCCTCCACCTCGTTCACCAACAGCCAGGACAGCGCCTCCAGCGGCAGGCCCACCAGCTTCTCATTGGCGGGAGCCGCGTTCATGGCCGTCCGCATCCCCCGGCGGGCCGCCTGGTGGATGATTTCCTCCACGCAGCTGGTCTCATTCTGCAGCAGCACCGTGTCCCCGGCTGAGAACTGATCCAGCACCGCCGTCACAAAGTCCGGGGTCAGGCGGCCGTTGGCCCCGTCGTGGAGCAGGATGCTGTTCTGGCCGGTGCTGTCCACCTGGATGATGGCGTGGCCGGTACTGCCTGCGGACTCCTCCACAAACCGGGTGTGGACGCCTGCCCGGTCCAGCGTCTCCTTCAGAAAATGCCCCTCCGGCCCGATGAGGCCCGCGTGCCAGGTCTCCACCCCGGCCCGAGCCAGAGCCACGGACTGGTTCAGCCCCTTGCCGCCGCACTGGATCTGCAGGGACTGGGCGCTCATGGTCTCTCCGGGCTGGACGAAGTGGTCCACCCGGTAGACGTAGTCGATATTCAGGGACCCGAAGTTGACAACGCGCATGTCCTTCTCCTCCCTCATGCCATAAAGGTGGTGAGCAGCTCTTCCAGGGCCCGGCGGCTGTCCACATCCACGCAGATGGAGACGCCGGGAGCCTCGATGGGATGCTCCCGCAGATCCGCCACCACCATGCCCCGGCAGAAGCTGCCGCCGCACTCCACCCGGGCGGGGATGGTCCGCACCGTCACCACACTGGGATCCACCGCCGCCAGCATGGCCAGCGGGTCGTGGACCGGGCAGTGGTCCAGACAGTTGTTTTGCAGTCGGTTGAACCGGAAGTAGAAGGGCAGTGCCTGCTTCAGATAGTCCACAATGGGCCGGTTCTCCGGCGCGGCGTACTTGTCCAGGATCGCCACATGGTCCGTGGTCAGCCGCACCTTCTGGGTCACATCCAGCCCCACCATAGTCAGGTCAAAGCCCGCCTGGAACACCCGGTCCGCCGCCTCCGGGTCCCCTGCGATGTTGGCCTCCGCTACCGGGGACACGTTTCCCGGCGCGTGGAACGTGCCGCCCATGAACACCACCCGTTTCAACAGCCGGGGCAGATCCGGCTCTATCTCCAGAGCCTTTGCCAGATTCGTCATTCGGGCCAGCGTCACCAAGGTCAGCTCGCCGGGGTGCTCCCGGGCCATTCGGGCGATGAACGCCCAGGCCGGTTCCTCCAGCGGCTGCTGGGGCGAAGGCGGCAGCTCCACCCCGCCGATGCCGTTGGGCCCGTGGATGTGGGGATCCGGCCCCTTCCAGTTCCCCGCCAGCGGCTCCGTGGCTCCAACCGCCACCGGCACCTCATAAGGCACACCGGCCAGTCGGATCAGCCGCAGACTGTTTTCCGCCGCCTGCCGGGCTGTGGTGTTGCCGAAGCCGGTGGTGACGCCCATCACCCGGACGTCCGGCCGCTTCAGGGCAAACAGAATGGCGATGGAATCATCAATGCCGGTGTCGGCGTCGATCAGGATCTGCTTCAGCATATTCCTTCCTCCCTGTTTATGTAGTCTCTCCGCCGTCTTTGGCGGCGGCAATCCGGACCCCCAGACCGTTGACCTCCACACTCTCGTCCGCCGGGACCAGCAGGTAGCGCCGTCCGTCGATGATCCGGGCCTCCACCAGATAGCTCCGCTCCGGGTCCACCTGGATAGTGGCGTCGGCGGTCTTGACCGCGAAGTGCTTGGCGTCGATCAGGTTGGCCGGGGTCAGCGCCCCCTCGCCAAAGGACTGGCCGCAGGCGGTTTGGAACGCCTCCACCCGCTCCTCCGGCACGCCGCAGTTCCGCAGCACGCCGCTCACCTCGCCTGCGGTGACAGCCAGCGGCTCCGGGTCCCGGCTCTCCTTGTGTTCCTGGATCCGCTGGCGCAGGTAGTCGTGGACAGACTGCACCACCTCCATGCTGCACGCCCCCTCCAGAGTGCCGCACAGGGCGGACTGAAAGGTCTCCCGCTGCTCGGCGGCGGACATGGGCGGCTCTGTGCGGAACACTGCGTCAATGAACTCCTGATGGAGCTCGTCCGGCTTCCGGCTGTAAAACAGGGCGTTGTAAAGGTTGGCCGTCCGGTCATCAAAGGCCGGGAACAAAAAGCCAAGCTCCGGCTGGCCCACGATCTGCTTCTCCATAGAGATGTGGAACTCGTTCTCCCCATGGAAGTATCCCAGCTCCGGCGTCCCATCCTTCACCGGGCAGACGCAGCAGACGAAGTAGCGGAACACCTCTTCGCAGGCATCCCGGTCCACCTCGCCGTCCTTGCCCCGGTGGGGCACATCATAGGCGTCGGCCCCCAGCAGGATCAGATAGTTGTTCTCCCCCATGTCCAGGGAGCCGATGACCTGCTGGTAAAAGGCATCCCGGGCCTCCGCGTCCTTCAGCTCGGACGTCCGCAGGGCGGAGAGCAGGCGGTGCTCCTCGCTGTCCGCCACCTGCTGGGTGGAAAACACGATGTCAATCAGGTTCCGGCCCAGGGTGCCGGACAGGGCCTTTTTCAGCAGGCCCAGGTATTTTTCCGCCTCCTCCTGGGGCATGAGGCCCAGGGACTGGTCGATATAGGCGATGATCTCGCGGCTGCTGTTCACATAGCAGCCGTAAACACGGCTGATGGCGCTCTTCTCCGGCCGGAACCGGCGGCGCAGCTCACCCAGCTCTCTTTGGTTCATGGGGGACACCTCGCTCGTTCAAATTGATCCCAGCGGGACTGCAGTCCTGCCGGGTCTCTATCTTAGCACATCTCCGCCGTCTTGTCACGCCGAAAGGGGCGGACAGGAAAAACGGCGGGAACCGCAGTCCCCGCCGTTTCACGTTTCAAATGCGCTCCAAAGGATGTCCGCTTACTGGGCAGCCATCTTCCGGGCCCTGGCCTCAGCCTTGTTCCGGAACACGTCGATGGTGACCGCCAGAATGATGACGGCGCCGATGACGATGTACTGAATGTCGTTGGAGGCGCCCATCAGGTTCAGGCCGTTGCGGATGACCGCCATCAGCAGGGCGCCGATCAGGGTGCCCCAGATGGTGCCCTTGCCGCCGGTGAAGGAGGCGCCGCCGATGATGCAGGCCGCGATGGCATCAGTATCATAGGTGGAGCCGGCATTGCCGTTGGCAGAAGCCAGACGACCCACGGACACCACGCCCGCCATGCCGGCCATGAAGCCGGACAGGGAGTAGACGAAGGTCAGCACGTTCTTGGAGGGGATACCGGAGAGGCGCGCCGCCTCGGGGTTGCCGCCCACGCAGTAGATCTGGCGGCCCAGGGCGGACCGGGTCAGGAACACGTGGAAGATGCCGAACACGATCAGCACCAGGATGAAGCTGAAGGGGATGCCGGGGAAGGTCTCGGTCTTGAAAAGGGAGCCGCCGCCGATCCACATCAGGTTGTCCACGCCGGTGTTGGTAAAGGCAATGGATTTCGACCCTGTAATCACCAGGGCCAGGCCCCACAGCACGTTCTTCATGCCCAAGGTGGACACGAAGGGATGGGGCAGGTCCAAACGGGTCAGCAGAATGCCGTTGACAAAGCCGGCAAACGTGCTCACCGCCAGGCCGGCGATGATCAGCAGCGGCATGCTGGTGATGCCGAAGTTCTGGACCAGCACGCCGATGGTGCAGGTGCACAGCACGCAGTTGGAACCCACGGACAGGTCGATGCCGGCGGTGATCAGGGCGCACAGCATGCCGGAGGCGATCAGGCAGTTGATGGAAGCCTGCTTGAAGATGTTCATGATATTGCTGATCCGCGGGAACTTATCGGGCATCATCACGCAGAAAATGAGAACCAGCAGCGCCAGCGCCATCAGGGTGCCGAGCTTTTGCAAAAGCTCTTTTCCGGAATTCTTCTTTTTCATATCAGTCTAATTCTCCTCCCCAGGCCGCTTTCATGATATCCTCAGAGTTGAAGTGCGGGGTATCACGGTCGATATTGGCCATGACCCGGCCGCCCCGCATGACCACCACGTGGTCACTCATGGCCAGGATCTCCGGAAGCTCGGAGGAGACCATGATCACACACTTGCCGGCCTTGACCAGGTCATTCATGACATGGTAGACCTCGATCTTGGCGCCCACGTCGATGCCGCGGGTGGGCTCGTCGAAAATGAAGATGTCCGCGTCGGTGTTGACCCACTTGCCGATAACCACCTTCTGCTGGTTGCCGCCGGAGAGCTGGGCCGTCACCTCGTCCAGGGACGGAGTCTTGATCCGCAGGGACTCCACATTGTCCTGGCCGGACTTCTCAATCTTCCCCTTGTTCAGGAAGGGGCCGTTGGAGAAGCCCTTCATATTGGCCAGAATGAGGTTGGTCCGCACGTCCAGGGACAGCACCAGACCCTGGCCCTTGCGGTCCTCGGTCAGGAAGGCAATCTTCTTCTTGATGGCGTCCTTGGGCGTCCGGATATGTACCTTCTCCCCCTTGACGTAGATCTCGCCGCTGTCCAACCTGTCGGCGCCGAAGATGGCCCGCATGGTCTCCGTCCGCCCGGCGCCCACCAGGCCGGCAAAGCCGGTGATCTGGCCGCCGTAGGCCTTGAAGCTCACGTCATGGAGGACGCCGGCCTCGTTGAGGTTCCTGGCCTCCAGCCACACGTCGCCCTTGACGCCGAACTCCTTGGGATACAGGTTGTCCAGCGTCCGGCCCACCATGGCGTTGATCAGGGAGTCCTCCGTCATGTCACCGATGTCCTGGGTGACGATATGTTCGCCGTCCCGCATGACGGTGACCCGGTCGCAGAGCTCGAACAGCTCTTCCAATTTATGAGAGACGAACAGGATGGCCACGCCCTTGGCCTTCAGGCCCCGGACCGTCTCCATCAGCTGGTTGATCTCCTCCTTGCCCAGGGAGGAAGTCGGCTCGTCCATGATAATCAGCTTGGCGTCCAGCGACACAGCCTTGGCGATCTCCACCATCTGCTGCTGGCCGGTACCCAGCTTGCCGCATTCCATTTTAACATCAATTTCGGGATGGCCCAGCGTGGTCAGGGCCTGCTTGGCTTCCTCGTACATTCTGGGGTAGTCCAGAAGGCCGTTTTTCTTGACGGCGCGTCCCATGAAAACGTTATCCGTGACAGACAGCTGCTTGACGATGTTCAGCTCCTGGTATACGCAGGCAATGCCCGCCTCGCGGGACTGGACGGGGTTGTGGAAGACGACCTTCTGGCCGTCCACGTAGATCTCCCCCTCCTCAGGAGTGTGAACGCCGGTGAGCACCTTAATCAAGGTGGACTTGCCGGCGCCATTTTCGCCGATCAGGCCGTGGATCTCTCCCGGCCGGATGCCAATAGACATATTTTTCAATGCGACGACACCAGGAAAACGTTTGGTAATGTTCTTCAACTCGACAACATACTCGCTCATGGGATTACCTCGTTTCTGTTTCCTGATTTCAGCGGTCCCCGCCGCCCGCGGGGAGGTGCGGAACGGGAATATGGCGGCAGGACCACTGCCGCCATATTCCATTCATTCAGATGTGAGATCTGAGGGGCACAGGCTGATCAGCCCTGCATGGCAGCCAGGCTATCCAGGTACTCCTGGCCGTTCTCAGCGGTGACCACGGTGACGGGAGCGTTGATGACCTCTTCCACGGTCTCGCCCTTGATGGCCTTCAGCGCGGCCTCCACAGCCTGGTAGCCCATCTCATAGGGCTGCTGGGCAACGGTGGCCTTCACCATCTCGCCGGCCAGGATCAGATCCACGGCGGAGGCGTTGCCGTCGAAGCCGACGATAATCATGTCGTCCACGCCGGCGGACTTGCAGGCGTTCATGGCGCCGATAGCGGTATCGTCATTGTGGCAGAGCACGATGTCGATCTGGTCGGGATAAGCGTTCAGCAGGTCCTCCATGGTCTTGGTGGCGCCGTCGGTGGTGTTCTGGCCGGACAGAGCGTCCAGAACGGTGACGCCGGCCTCGTCGCAGGCGGCCTGATAGCCCTCGCGGCGCATATTGGAGGTGTTGTCGCCCTCCTGGCCATAGATGATGACGGCGTTGGCGCCCTCACCGGCCTGTTCAGCGGCCCACAGGCCGCCTTCCTTCGCGGCGTCCACGTTGGAGGTGCCCACGAAGCTGGTCTGACCCTCAATGCCCACATTGGTATCGACGGACAGAACGGGGATGCTGCCGATGGCGCTGGCAAGCGCACCGGAAGCGGCGCCGGCGTCATTGGGAGCGACGATGATGGCATCGCAGCCCGCGCCGATCTGCTGCTCAATCATAGAAACCTGCTGCTCGATCTCGCTCTCAGCGCCGGGGCCCACCACGTTGACGGTAACGCCCAGGTCAACGGCAGCGGCATCGCAGCCGGCCTTCACATAGCCCCAGTACTCGGAGGCCAGGGTCTTCAGGACCACAGCGATCTCCACATCGCTGGCAGTGGCGGTATCGCCGCCGTTCTCCTCGGTAGCAGTGTCATCGGTGCTGGTGTCTTCGTTGGCGGTATCTCCGCCGCCGCAGGCCACCAGAGACAGGGACATCACCAGTGCGAGGAGAAGTGCAAAAAACTTTTTCATCTTACTTCTTTTCTCCTTCTTAATTGGTTTCCTCTCACATTCAGGCAGAAATGGATCTGAACTGCGGGAGTAAGAAGATTTTAACATGGTGTGCTTATACAGTCAACGTGTTAACGTAAAAAACAGCTATTATTACAATTTTGCGGAACTTTTTTGCACAATATGCAGAAAATTTTTTATCAGCTAATCATTTACTTGACAGCGTCGGCTTTTTATCAGGCGCCCGGCGGCGTCCAGTTTGCGCAAATTTTTCGCAAATCTGCCGCACAGCCTCTCTATCCCCCAAAAACCGCTCCCCTGGGTGTCGCCGCAGGAGCGCCCGTCCTACATTATATAATATAAGGAGGTGCGGACATGCCTGTTCCGCACAAAAAACGCCCTCCCGGCTTGGGAGGGCGTTCGGACCATGTATTCTCAGACGGAGATGATTTTCCAGGCGCACCAGAGCAGGAGCAGCGCCATAACGGCGTTGACAAATTTGTAATACCGGCTGTACAGCGGGTACAGCAGCGCGCCCAGCGTGGCCCAGATCAGGTTTCCGGTGGCGGCGCAGGCAGCCATGATGACAGAGAAGCACAGCACGGCTGGCACCGTATACCCATGGGGCAGGATGTAACCGGAATAGGCGGCGATCCCCAGCATCAGGATGTGGACGTTCAGGAATTGCAGCAGGAAGCCGTTCACATAGGACAGCGGCTTGCCGGAGGGGCCGTCCTCCTTCTTGGCGCCGGGGCTGCGCATCAGCGTGCGGTAGGCCAGATAGAGGATATAGGCCGCGCCCACATACTTGGCCACGGGGACAATCTGCGGCACCAGCTCTCCCAGCCAGGCACAGCCGAAGCCGCACAGCAGCATAACGGTGATCAATCCCGCCCAGATCCCAAAAATCAGCGGCCAGCACTTCCGGATGCCGTACCGGCTGGTGCTGCTGAACAGCAGAATGTTGTTGGGCCCCGGGGAAAAGGTGGTTGCACAGGCATACGCCGCCAGTTGTAAATAGACTGCTGTCATGGGAACTGCCCCTTTCTCTTTATCAGATACTGTCCCGCCGCGGCGTCAGCTGAAGACGCCGGCCTTGCACAGCTCGATGAACTGCTTGGCCACCCGGGCGCTGCGTCCGCCGGAGCGGACCGCGAATGCCTCACTGCGGACCGCCAGCTGTCTGGGGTCCAGCTCCACCCCGTACTGCTTGGCCAGCTCCTCCACAATGTGGAGATACCGCTCCCGGTCGGGGCTGCCGAAGGTGATGGTCAGCCCAAACCGGGCGGACAGGCTCATCAGCTCCTGGCGGGTGTCGCTCTCGTGGATGTCGTCGCCCTCCCGGTCGGTGAGGGTCTCCTTAATCAGGTGGCGGCGGTTGCTGGTGGCGTAGACGGCGATGTTGCCGGCCCGGCCGCCCACGCTGCCCTCCAGGATCGCCTTGAGGGCGGCGAAGTTGTCGTCATTGGCGGTGAAGCTCAGATCATCGATGAAGAGGATGAACTTCAGCGGATTGGACGCCAGGGCGTCCATCAGGTCCGGGATCTGATAGAGCTGGTTCTTCTTGACCTCCACCAGCCGCAGCCCCTGGTCCGCGAAGGCGTTGGCGATGGCCTTGATGGCGCTGGACTTGCCGGTGCCCGCGTCACCATACAGCAGCACGTTGTTGGCGGGCTTTCCCTCCAGCAGGGCCCGGGTGTTGGCGATGACCTTCTCCCGCTCCCGCTCATAGCCAGGCAGCTCCTCCAGCCTCTGGGGATCCGGGTGCTTCACCGGCGCCAGTTGCCCCTCCTCCACCGTGAACACGTGGTACCGGGCGAAGATGCCGTAGCCCTTCACCCCCACCTCCTCCATCCGGCGGAGGTATTCCCGGGTGATATCGGTGGGAGACACGACCCAGCCCACCAGAAATTCCGGGGGCTCCCGCAGACTCGCCGTCAGGTCCTCCAGCTGCAGCTGGGAGAGCTGGTCGAAGAAGGCCAGCTCCCGCCGCAGGCTTTCCTGAAGGACGGAGCTCCTGCCCACCGCCTGCCCCCGGATGCAGACGTTCTCGCTCTCCAGCACCGCCTCCCGCAGATAGCAGGACCAGCTGTCACTGGACTGGAAGAGGGCGGCTTCAAATCCGGCGCAGGCGGCGGAGAAATCGCCGCTGTCCCCCCGCACCCGGGCGGAGAGCATCTCGCCGCAGGCGGCCACCACCGGGTCCTGCAGCAGCCGGCGGAACACCACAAGGCCCGTCAGCCGCCGGTACATCTCTTGTACGTGCATGTTGCATTCCTCCCGATCTCAGGCGTTCAGCGGAGGACCGCGCCCTCGTCGGCGCTGGTGACCATCCGGGCGTAACGGCCCAGCCAGCCGGTGGTGATGTTGGGGGCAGGCTGGACATAGGCGGCCTTCCGGGCGGCCAGCTCTTCCTCAGATACCTGCAACATGATGGAGGCATTGGGAATGTCGATGGCGATGGCGTCGCCCTCCTGCACCAGGCCAATGGGACCGCCGGAAGCGGCCTCCGGGCTGACGTGGCCGATGGACGCGCCCCGGCTGGCGCCGGAGAACCGGCCGTCGGTGATAAGGGCCACGGTTTTGTCCAGACCCATACCCGCGAGAGCGGAGGTGGGATTCAGCATCTCCCGCATACCAGGGCCGCCCTTGGGGCCCTCGTACCGGATCACCACCACGTCGCCGGGGACGATCTTACCGGCGTAGATGGCGGCGATGGCGTCCTCCTCGCTGTCAAACACCCGGGCGGGACCGGTGTGGGTCAGCATCTCCGGGGCCACGGCGCTGCGCTTCACCACGCAGCCGTGGGGGGCCAGATTGCCCCAGAGGATCTGCAGTCCGCCGGTGGGGGAGTAGGGATCCTCGATGGGCCGGATGGCGTTGTGGTTGAGGTTCTGGACCCCCTGAATGTTCTCGCCCACGGTCTTGCCGGTGACGGTCAGGCAGTCCAGATCCAGAAGGCCGCGCTTGGCCAGCTCCGCCTGGACAGCAGGGATGCCGCCGGCCGCGTACAGGTCCGGCATGTGGGTGGGGCCCGCCGGGGCCAGGTGGCACAGGTTGGGGGTCTTCTCGCTGATCTCGTTGAACAGGGCCAGGTCCACCGGGCAGCCCGCCTCCTGGGCGATGGCCAGCAGGTGCAGCACCGTGTTGGTGGAGCAGCCCAGGGCCATGTCGCAGGTCAGGGCGTTGCGGATGCTGCGGGCGTTGATGATGTCCCGTGCGCAGATGTTCCGGCGGACCATCTCCATGATGGCGGCGCCGGCCCGGCGGCCCAGCTGCAGCCGCTTGCTGTACACCGCGGGGATGGTGCCGTTGCCCGGCAGGCCGATGCCGATGGCCTCGCACAGGCAGTTCATGGAGTTGGCGGTGTACATGCCGGAGCAGCTGCCGCAGCCGGGACAGCAGTTCTGGGTGCAGTCCTCCAGCTGCTCGGCGGAGATCATGCCTGCCTTGTAGGAGCCCACAGCCTCGAACATCTTGGAGAGGCTGACCTCCTGGCCGTCGTAGGTGCCGGCCAGCATGGGGCCGCCGCTGCACACCACGGCGGGCACGTTCATCCGCACCGCCGCCATCACCATGCCGGGGACGATCTTGTCACAGTTAGGCACCAGCACACAGCCGTCAAACTGGTGAGCCATGAACATGGTCTCCACACTGTCGCAGATCAGCTCCCGGCTGGCCAGGGAGTACTTCATGCCCACATGGCCCATGGCGATGCCGTCGCACACGCCGATGGCGGGCACCATGAAGGGGGTACCGCCGGCGGCCTCGATGCCGCTTTTTACCGCGTCGGTCAGCTTGTCCAAATTCATGTGTCCGGGAACGATGTCGCTGTGGGCGCTGACCACAGCGATCAGGGGCTTCTCCAGGTCCTCCGGCGTGTAGCCCAGGGCGTAGAAAAGGCTCCGGTTGGGTGCCCGCTCGGCGCCCTTGGTCACATTATCACTGCGCATAGGTCTTGCTTTCCTCCTTTTTCTACCCGGCCCGGAGGTGTTCCCGCCTCCGGGCCGGTGCCTTGGGTCCTCTTACTTTTTCAGCCAGCTCATCATGCTGCGCAGCTGGGCGCCCACCTTCTCGATGGGGTGCTCGGCCGCCATGCGGCGCATGGCCAGGAAGTGGGTCTTGCGGCCTCCGTTGGGGTTCATCTCCGCCAGGAATTCGGAGGCGAAGGTACCGTCCTGGATCTCCTTGAGGATCTGCCGCATCTCCTTGCGGGTGTCCTCGGTAATCAGGCGGCTGCGGGTGCGGTAGTCGCCGTACTCAGCGGTGTTGGAGATGGAGTAGCTCATCTTGCCGAAGCCGCCCTCGTTGATGAGGTCGATGATGAGCTTCATCTCGTGGCAGGTCTCGAAGTAGGCCATCTCCGGCTCGTAGCCGGCCTCCACCAGGGTCTCGAAGCCGGCCTGGATCAAGCCGCAGACGCCGCCGCATAGAACGGCCTGCTCGCCGAACAGGTCGGTCTCGGTCTCCTCCTTGAAGGTGGTCTCCAGGATGCCGGCGCGGCCGGCGCCGATGCCGGAGGCATAGGCCAGAGCCACTTCTTTGGCCTTGCCGGTGAAGTTCTGCTCCACGCAGATCAGGCTGGGCACGCCCTTGCCCTCCAGGTACTGGCTGCGGACCGTGTGGCCGGGGCCCTTGGGAGCCACCATGATCACGTCCACGTTGGCGGGGGGCACGATGGTCTTGAAGTGGATATTGAATCCGTGGGCGAAGGCCAGGGTCTTGCCCTCGGTCATGTACGGGGCGATCTGCTTGTTGTAGATGTCGGCGCACAGCTCGTCAGGCACCAGCATCATCACGATGTCGCCGGCCTTGGCGGCCTCCTCCACTTCCATCACGCGGAAATTGGGACAGGTGGCGGCGAACTCCTCCGCCTTGGCCCAGTGGGAGGAGCCCTTCCGCAGGCCCACCACCACGTTGACACCGCTCTCGGCCAGGTTCTCAGAATGGGCATGGCCCTGAGAGCCGAAGCCGATCACGGCCACGGTCTTGCCGTCCAGCAGGCCCAGGTTGCAGTCAGTGTCGTAATACTTTTTGATTGCCATGTTCGTGTTCTCCTTTTCTGTTTCTTGACGATGTGGGTGGGAATGGTTTTGCCGATGGGCCCTGAACAGAACGGCCGAAGTGAAAGAAAAAAGCCTTTGCCTCTTGCAAGCAAGAGGCAAAGGCTTTTGAAACACCTTCGCGGTACCACTCTTGTTAACGGTGGAAGATCCTTCCGCCGCCATCTCAGCAGGCCCCAACAGGCCCTGCACGGTAACGGGTGCGCCCGGCACTGCCTATCAGAGAGTTCTCTTTCAGCAGGCTACTCCAGGATGATTTCACCAGATCCGACGCTTGTTGCCTTGCACCAACCGGCAATTCTCTGAAAGCGGAGCGAAGCGGGCTACTTGTTCCCTTCATCATATTTTTGGTATGCAAAGACGGTAACACACTGTTCCGCCCCCTGTCAAGAGAAACTTGCGCTCAACTTCCCCGCTCCCGCAAAGTTTTATTGGTTTGACCAATTCCATCCCTTTTCAAACGCGAAACCTTATGTATTTTCCCCACGATTTTCCGCCAAGCCTGTACAGGGATCGGCCAGACCAGCCCAAAGCTCTGTGCTTAGGGTTCCTCTTTTTATTAAATGGAAATATTTTCTAAATATTTTTGATTTCAAAGGAGAAGTGCCAGAAAGTCTCATAACAGGCGTTTAAAACTTGAGAAATCCGCCGAACATGTTCTTGCGCGGACAAAAGTCGTTGACGCAAAGACGCGCCCAGTATTACAATGTGGTCGATACAAACACGGACGGAGGCCGCGGCGCGGTCATCCGCCAAGTCTGGTTTTTGGAGGGATTCACCATGAGCATTCAGAACGAGTATCTAAGCGGCCTGATGGAGCGCGTGGTCCGGCGGAATCCGGCAGAGCCGGAATTTCACCAGGCGGTCCAGGAGGTTCTGACCTCCCTGGTCCCGGTGGTGGAGGCGAAGCCGGAGTATATCAAAGAGGGCGTCATGGACTGCCTGGTAGAGCCGGAGCGGATCATCAAGTTCCGGGTGCCCTGGGAGGATGACCAGGGCAACATCCACGTGAACCGGGGCTTCCGGGTGCAGTTCAACAGCGCCATCGGCCCCTACAAAGGCGGCTTACGGTTCCACCCCTCCGTGTACGAGGGCATCATCAAGTTTCTGGGCTTTGAGCAGATCTTCAAGAACAGCCTGACCGGCCTGCCCATCGGCGGCGGCAAGGGCGGCAGCGACTTCGACCCCAAGGGCAAGTCCGACGCGGAGGTCATGCGCTTCTGCCAGAGCTTCATGACCGAGCTCTTCAAGTATATCGGGCCGGACACCGACGTGCCCGCCGGCGATATCGGCGTGGGTGCCCGGGAGATCGGTTATCTCTTCGGCCAGTACAAGCGGCTGCGCAACGAGTTCACCGGCGTCCTCACCGGCAAGGGCCTCAGCTACGGCGGCTCTCTGGCCCGAACCGAGGCCACCGGCTATGGTCTGTGCTACTTTGCCGACAATATGCTCAAGGACGCGGGCCGCAGCTTTGAGGGCGCCAAGGTAGCCATCTCCGGCTCCGGCAATGTGGCCATCTACGCCTGCGAAAAGGCCACGGCCCTGGGCGCCAAGGTGGTCACCATGTCCGACTCCAACGGCTTTGTCCACGACCCCAACGGCATCGACCTGGCGCTGGTGAAGCAGCTGAAGGAGGTGGAGCGCAAGCGCATCCGGGAGTATGTGACCGTCCGCCCGGAAGCGGAGTACCACGAGGGCTGCTCCGGCGTGTGGCAGGTGCCCTGTGACATCGCCCTGCCCTGCGCCACCCAGAACGAGCTGGATCTGTCCGCTGCCAAAGCCCTGATCCAGAACGGCTGCTTCGCCGTGGCCGAGGGTGCCAACATGCCCTGCACTCCCGACGCGGTGGAAGCCCTGCAGGCTGCCGGTCTCCTCTTTGCCCCCGCCAAGGCCGCCAACGCCGGCGGCGTGGCCACCTCCGCCCTGGAGATGAGCCAGAATTCCATGCGCATGTCCTGGTCCTTCGAGGAGGTGGACAGCCATCTGAAGGACATTATGACCAACCTTTATCACAACGCCGCGGGCGCCGCCGCCCAGTACGGCAAGCCCGGCGACCTGGTGGCCGGCGCCAACATCGCCGGCTTCCTGAAAGTGGCTGACGCCATGCTGGCCTACGGTTTGGTCTAAGGAGGGCATCAGCATGAGCGACTATGTTTCCCGCGTGTCCGCCGACCTCCAGCAGCGGTACGCCGGCCAGCCGGAGTATCTCCAGGCCGTTCTCACCTGGCTGGAGATGATTGCCCCGGCCCTGGAGGACAATCCCATCTATGAGCGGGTGGACCTGCTGACCCGAATGGTGGAGCCGGATCGAATGCTGACCTTCACTGTGCCCTGGATGGACGATCAGGGCATGGCCCACACCAACCACGGCTACCGGGTGCAGTTCAACAGCGCCATCGGCCCCTACAAGGGTGGGTTGCGGTTCCATCCCTCCGTCAACCCCTCTATCGTGAAGTTCCTGGGCTTTGAGCAGACCTACAAAAACGCCCTGACGGGGCTGCCTATCGGCGGCGCCGCCGGCGGCGCGGATTTTGATCCCCGGGGCAAGAGCAGCCGGGAGATCATGCGCTTCTGCCAGAGCTTCATGACAGCCCTGTACCGTCTGATCGGCGCAGACACCGACATCCCCGCCGGTGACATCGGTGTGGGCTCCCGGGAGATCGGCTATCTCTATGGCCAGTACAAGCGGCTCACCGGAAAGGCGGAGAGCAGCGCTCTTACCGGCAAGGGCCTGACCTACGGCGGCAGCGTCATCCGCCAGGAGGCCGCCGGCTTCGGCACTGTTTACTTCTTGGCCCGGATGCTGGAACACCAGGGCGAGACCCTGGAGGGCAAGCGCCTGGCCGTCTCCGGCTTCGGCAACATGTCCTGGGGCGTGTGCCGCAAGAGCGCGGAGCTGGGCGGCAAGGTGGTCACCCTCTCCGGGCCGGACGGCTATGTCTACGATCCCGACGGCGTCTGCACCCAGGAGAAGTTCGATTTCATGCTGTCCATGCGCGCCGGCGGCGCCGACAAGGTGGAGCCTTACGCCGACCGCTTCGGCGTGGAGTTCTTCCCCGGCAAAAGGCCCTGGGAAGTGCCGGTGGACATCGTGATCCCCTGCGCCACCCAGAATGAGCTGGACGTGGAGGATGCCGTGATGATTGTGGCCAACAACGTCCGCTACTATGTGGAGGCGGCCAATATGCCCGCCACCGCCGAGGCCCTGCGCCTCCTGCGGCTGAGTCCCAAGATCCTCACCGCAGGCTCCAAGGCCTCCGGATCCGGCGGCGTGGTGGTTTCCGCCCTGGAGATGGTCCAGAACAGCCTGCGGTACAGCTGGACCCGCCAGGAGGTGGACAGCCGCCTGAAGCAGATCATGGGCGGCATCTATGATGCCTCCGCCGCGGCGGCGGAGGAGTACGGTCTGGGATACGACCTGATTGCCGGTAATGACATCGCCGCTTTCAAGAAGATCTCCACGGCCATGATCGCCCAGGGACTGTGATTCTCCCCCTCTTCAAAACACACAAAGCGGCCGCCCTTCCGGGCGGCC
>NZ_KI271757.1:0-5868 GCF_000469445.2 Oscillibacter sp. KLE 1745
TTTGATGTCTCAAAAAGAAAATGGGGGGCGCATCCCGCATGGACAATGCCCCCCGGCGGGAGCCAGACCCCTGTGGCCGCCGTTCGGCGGCCCGCCCAGCCCAGCCATCCACATGGCTGATTTCCCGCGTCCCATGGGACGCACCCCCATAAAACGAATCCAAATCCTTTGATAGAAAGAGAATGAGGTGACCCTTTTGGCCGAACTCACCCCCATGATGAAGCAGTACCTGGAGATCAAGAAGGACAATCCGGACTCCATCCTGTTCTTCCGGCTGGGCGACTTCTACGAGATGTTCGCTGACGACGCGAAGCTGGCCTCCCGGGAGCTGGACCTGACCCTCACCTCCCGGGACCACGGCAAGCACGCCAAGCCCGAGGAGGAGCGGGTGCCCATGTGCGGCATCCCCTACCACGCCAGTGAGGCCTACATCGCCCGGCTCATCGCCAAGGGCTACAAGGTGGCCATCTGTGAGCAGATGGAGGACCCGGCAACGGCCAAGGGGCTGGTGAAGCGGGACATCATCCGGGTGGTGACCCCCGGCACGGTGATCGACGCCGCCTGCCTGGAGGAGAAGGCCAGCAACTTCCTCTGCGGCATCTACATCGACAGCCAGAACGCCGGCGCGGCCTTCTGCGACATCTCCACCGGCAAGACCCACCTGACGGCCTTCTCCGGCCCGGACCGGGTGGAGCACGTCGTCAACGAGCTGGGCCGCTTTTCCCCGGCAGAGGCGGTGGTGAACGACGGGGCCGCCTCGGAAAAAGCCCTGACCGACGCCCTGACGGAGAAGTTCCGCTGCCGGGTGGAAAACGGCGGCGAGGGCCGCTTCCGCCTGGCGGAGGCGGAGCGAAACATCCGCCGCCAGTTCGGGGAGGAGGCGTTTGACCGCCTGCCCAGGACCAACCCGGCCGCGGCCATGGCCCTGGGGGGATTGCTGCACTACCTGTACGAGACCCAGAAGACGGACCTCTCTCACATCAACGACCTGGACTACTACGAGCAGGGCCGGTTTATGGAGCTGGACCTGACCGCCCGGCGGAACCTGGAGCTGACGGAGACCCTCCGGGACCGGGAGAAGAGAGGCTCCCTCCTGTGGGTGCTGGACAAGACCAGGACGCCCATGGGCGGGCGGCTGCTCCGCAGCTGGCTGGAGCGGCCGCTGCTGTCCGTCACCGCCATCGCCAAGCGCAATGCCGCCGTGGCCGCCCTGGTGGAGAGCACCATGGCGCGGGAGGAGCTCATCGCCGCCCTGACGGGCCTGGGAGATATGGAGCGGCTCATCGGCCGCATCGTCTACGGCACCGCCGGGGGACGGGACATGGTGTCCCTCCGCTCCGCCATCGAGCGGCTGCCCGCCCTCCGGGCCCAGCTGGCGGCCTTCTCCGGCGGACGGCTGGCGGAGCTGGCCGGGGAGCTGGACGACCTGACGGAGATCGGGGCACACATCGGCGCGGCCATCTGCGACGAGCCGCCGTTCTCCGTCCGGGAGGGCGGCTTCATCCGGGACGGCTACCACGAGGAGGTGGACCGCCTGCGGCACATCATGAACGGCGGCAAGGGCGTCCTGGCGGAGATCGAGGCCAAGGAGAAGGAGCGCACCGGCATCCGGACCCTGAAGATCGGCTACAACAAGGTCTTCGGCTATTACATCGAGGTGTCCAACTCCTTCAAGGACCAGGTGCCGGACACCTACATCCGCAAGCAGACCCTGGTGAACGGGGAGCGGTACATCACCCAGGAGCTGAAGGACTTGGAACACGAGATCCTCACCGCCTCGGACCGGGTGGTGGCATTGGAGTATGAGCTCTTCACGGCGCTGCGGCAGGAGATCTCCGCCCAGAGCGCCCGCATCCAGCGGACTGCCGCCGCGGTGGCGGAGGTGGACGCCCTGGTGTCCTTCGCGGCGGTGGCGGTGCGGAACCACTACTGCCGCCCCACGGTGGACGAGTCTGGGGCCATCGAGATCCACGACGGCCGCCATCCGGTGGTGGAGCAGATGCTCAAGGACAGCCTCTTCGTCCCCAACGACACCTTCATGGGGGAGAAGGAGGACCGGGTGGCCATCATCACCGGCCCCAACATGGCGGGCAAGTCCACCTACATGCGCCAGGTGGCGCTGATCGTCCTCATGGCCCAGATGGGCTCCTTCGTCCCGGCGGCCAGCGCCCGCATCGGCGTGGTGGACCGGATCTTCACCCGCATCGGCGCCAGCGATGACCTGTCCGCCGGCCAGTCCACCTTCATGGTGGAGATGACGGAGGTGGCGGACATTCTGCGCCACGCCACGAAGCACTCCCTGCTGATTCTGGACGAGATCGGCCGGGGCACCAGCACCTTTGACGGCATGTCCATCGCCCGGGCGGTGCTGGAGTACTGCGCGGACAAGAAGCTGCTGGGGGCCAAGACCCTGTTCGCCACCCACTACCACGAGCTGACGGAGCTGGAGAACACCCTGCCCGGCACGGTCAACTACAACATCGCCGTCAAGACCCGGGGGGAGGACATCATCTTCCTGCGGAAGATCCTCCCCGGCGGGGCGGACCGCAGCTACGGCATCGAGGTGGCCAAGCTGGCGGGGCTGCCGGACAAGGTGGTCCAGCGGGCCAAAACGGTCCTGAAAGAGCTGGAGGAGGAGAACGGCGTCCAGTACGTAGCGGCCCGGAAAGAGGAGGACCAGGTGTCCCTCACCGCCATCGGCGAGGGGGAGGTGCTGGACGCCCTCCGCCGCTGCCAGCCGGACACGCTGACGCCCATTGAGGCGATGAGCCTGATCTACGAGTGGAAGCAGAAGCTCAACTGAGCACCCGGCCGGGCAGGCACGGCGGGATGCGCCCTCTGCCGCGGGGGACCGGACGCGCTGACGGCGCCCGGAGAGCGGCCTTCAGGCCGGGACAGGGGATTCCGCGGAAATGAGGGGCCTGGCGGCGGGCGGACACGCGCCGCCCAAGCCCAGCGGATCAAAAGAAGACCCCGGCGGATCCGCCCGCCGGGGAAAACGAGCTGAAACAGAAGCCGGACGAAAACCGGGAGGGAACGAGATGCCAAGAAGAAAGAGCGCCGCCTATATGTCGGCGGGGGAACAGATCGCGGGCACGGTGCTCTTTGTGATCTACCTACTGGTGCTGCCCTTTGTCACAGCCCCGCTGTTCCGCCTGATCGGCGGACTGCTGGGAGTGACCATCAGCACCGGATTGCAGAATATCCTGTATTACTACATCCTCTTCGCCGCCACGGTCATCATTTTCCACGGCTTTCTGGGTCGGACCTCCCGGCACTTTGCAGAGAACCTGGGCGGGGCCTGCAAGTTCATGGCCATCGGACTGGTGGCCCTGTACGGCCTGAACGAGCTGGTGTACCGCCTGACAAGACTGGTGGTATCCAACCAGACCAACCTGAACGACACCACCATCTCCGCCCAGATCGAGGACGCGCCCCACATGACGCTGCTGATCGTCATTTTCCTGGCGCCCTTTGTGGAGGAGGTGCTCTTCCGGGGACTGGTGTTCGGGAATCTCCGGCGCAAGAGCGCGGCGGTGGGATACCTGGTCAGCTGCCTGCTGTTCGCCCTGCTGCATGTGTGGCAGTTCGCGGTGGTGAACCGGGACATCACGTATTTCCTGCTGATGCTCCAGTATCTGGTGCCCGGGCTGGTGCTGGCGTGGGTCTATGACCGCACCGGCACCCTGTGGACGTCCATCGGTCTCCATGCGGCGGCCAACGCCCTCTCCGCTTGGACCCTTGTGGCGTAAGAACCGAATTCCGGAATGATGAGGGGAGAAAGGGACAGATGAATTTTTGGGACGTATTTGGCGAGATGCTGGTCATCCTGTTCGCCATTGCGGCGGGCTATGCGGCCAACCGGCTGGGGTACCTGGGCGGGGAGGCGGACCAGAAGGTCTCCAAGCTGCTGCTGAACATCACCATGCCCGCCATGATCGTGGCGGCGGTGATCACCGGCGAGGAGCTGCCGGAGCTGGGGACCATCCTCTCCATCCTGGAGGTTGGCGTGGTGTTCTACCTGCTGGAGGCGGTCTTTGCCCTGGTGGTGCCCCGGTTCCTGCCGGGCACACAGGGGCAGAAGGGCGTGTGGCGGTATGCCCTGGCCTTCCCCAACGTGGGGTTCATTGGCTATCCCGTAGCGGTGGCCCTGTTTGGAGACGGCGCACTGTTCTATGCCGCCATTCTGGCGCTGCCCTTCAATCTCTTGTCTTACAGTCTGGGCCCGCTGCTGCTGGCAGGGGCCGCCCGCTTCCGCTGGAAGCAGCTGTTCACCCCCTGCATCGTGGCCTCTGTCCTGGGATTGGTGCTGGCGCTGACCCGGCTGCGGCCGCCGGCCCTGGTGGGCGAGATGCTGGACTTTGTGGGAGACATCACCGTGCCGCTGTCCCTGTTGGTGGTGGGCTCCCTGCTGGCGGGCATGTCAGCCGGACAGGTGCTGCGCTCTCCCAAGCTGTGGCTGCTGACGGCCATCCGCCTGCTGTTGCTGCCGGTGGCCCTGTGCCTGGTCCTCCGGGCGCTGGGGATCGACTCCCTGGTGCTGGGGATCGCTGTCACCCAGATGGCCATGCCCGTAGCAGTGAACGGGACGCTGCTGAGCATGGAGTACGGCGGAGACACCGAGTGCATGGCACAGATCACCATCCTGACCACGGCGGCGTCCATCGTGACCATTCCCATCGTCGCCGTGCTGCTGCTCTGAGCTTAGAAAGGAAACCAATATGCCTCACATTCAACAACTGGAGTCCCACGTAGCGGACCTGATCGCCGCCGGTGAGGTCGTGGAGCGGCCCGCCAGCGTGGTGAAGGAGCTGGTGGAAAACGCCGTCGACGCCGGCAGCTCTGCCGTGGTGGTGGAGATCCGCCGGGGCGGCATGGGCATGATCCGGGTGACGGACAACGGCTGCGGCATCGCGCCGGAGGAACTCCCCACCGCCTTCCTGCGCCACGCCACCTCCAAGCTGCGGACGGAGGAGGACCTGGGGAAGATCGGTACTCTGGGGTTCCGGGGCGAGGCCCTGGCCGCCATCTCCGCCGTCAGCCGGGTGGACATCCTCACCCGCCAAACCGGCACGACGGAGGGAGCCGCCCTCCATCTGGAGGGCGGTGTGCCCGGCGCAGTGGAGCCCGCCGGTGCGCCGGAGGGCACCACCATCACGGTCCGGGACCTGTTTTACAACACCCCCGCCCGGCTGAAGTTTATGCGCAAGGACAGTGCGGAGACTGCGGCGGTGAACGGCCTCATGCAGCATCTGGCCCTGTCCCATCCGGACATCTCCTTCAAGTTCATCAAGGACGGGGTGGAGGCCCTGCTGACCCCCGGTGACGGAAAGCTGGACTCCGCCGTCTACGCTGCCCTGGGCCGGGACTTCGCCCGGGGGCTAGTGCCGGTGTCCGGCAGCGGAGGGGACATCACGGTCTCCGGTTTTGTCACCGCGCCGCTGATGGGCCGGGGCTCCCGGTCCATGCAGGTGTTCTTCGTCAACGGCCGGTTCATCAAGTCCCAGCTGCTGACGGCGGCGCTGGAGGAGGGCTACCGCAACCAGATCATGAAGGGTAAGTTCCCCGGCTGCGTCCTGTCCGTCACCCTGCCGGTGACGGCGGTGGACGTGAACGTCCACCCCGCGAAGACTCAAGTGAAGTTCGCCCGGGAGCACGATGTGTTCGACGCGGTCTACCACACGGTGCTGGATGCCCTGGGCAAGACCGGCGCTCCCGCCGCCGCTCCCGCGCAGGAGGCGCGGCTCCCGGCGGCCTCCCGGCAGGACTTCTTCCAGACCATGGACGCCAAGACGTTCCGGCAGGGCGGTGCAAAGCCCGCTCCCCAGCCCGCGGCTCCGGCCCGGCCCGCCTGGAACACCGAGCTGC
>NZ_KI271757.1:5968-19470 GCF_000469445.2 Oscillibacter sp. KLE 1745
GCCCGCCTGGAACACCGAGCTGCGGGCGCCCGCCCGGGTGGCGGACAGCGGGCAGACCTCTTTTTACCAGACCAAGCGCTCAGAGTCCGCGGCCCAGGGCGCTCTGGGAAGGGCGCCCGCCTCTGTGACGTCGCCGCCAGACACGCAGCAAAGCAGCCCGCCTGCACCCTCCTGCAACAAAGGTGCGCTGGGCAGACCGCCTGTCTCCGTGACCGCCCCACGGGCGGAGCGGACGGCTCCCTCCGCCCCCTGGACCTCTGCCCCAGTGTCCGTCCCTGCAGAAAAGACGACCGCGCCGGAATCTGCTCCCCGCCCCTTTGTGCCCGCCATCCCGCCGGAGCGGCTGAAGCTGACGGAGGATCTACCGGGCCAGACGACTGTTCTGGAGACGAAAGAGGCACCCTGGCGGATTGCCGGAGAGGTGCTGCGGACCTATATCATCTGCGAGAGCGAGGACGGCAGCGTCTGGCTCATCGACAAGCACGCCGCCCACGAGCGGATGAATTTTGACAAGCTGAAAAATGCTCAGGAGCCCCCCATGCGACAGACGCTGCTGGCCCCCATCGCGGCGGAGTTAAGCCGGGAGGACGGGGCGCTGCTGCTGGAGAACCTGCCCCTGCTGGAGCAGTTCGGTTTTGCCTGCGAGGACTTCGGGGCCGGCGCCCTGCTGGTGCGGGAGGTGCCGGCGGACATCGACGCCGCCGACACGGTGCCCACTCTGGAGGAGTTTGCCGAGCGCCTGCGGACCGGAAGATCCCCGGATGAAAAGCGGGAGGCGCTGCTGCATACCATGGCCTGCAAGGCGGCCATCAAGGGCGGCTGGGTCAGCGATCCGGCGGAGCTGCGGGTGCTGGTGGACCGGGTACAGAGCGGAGAGATCAAATACTGCCCCCACGGCCGCCCGGTGGCGGTGAAGCTGACGAAGTACGAGCTGGAGAAGATGTTCAAGCGGGCGTGAGACTTCGAAGGGGGACTGCGTCCCCCCTCACCAGTGACGTCGGTCACTGGTGTGTGCGCCCGAGGCGCACAGGTCAACGGATTTTCGGCAGGTACACGCCCTGCCGAAAATGATTGAGATTTCTTTGTTCGCCCGCGGCGAACGAACTGGGAAAAACCGCAGGGTTTTCCCCAGCCCTTTTTCCTGGCGGAGATGGGAGTGACGAATTTTTCAGGAGGTTTCCTATATGGCAAAAAAGGAAAAACGGTTTGTGCGGACCAGTGTGGAGAGCACCGGCTTTGAGGAAAACTCTGTCTGGGTGGACCGGGAGACCGGGGTCAACTACCTGTGGCATTCCACCGGCCATGCCGGCGGGATGACGCCCCTGCTGGACCGGGAGGGGAAGCCCATCATTACCACCCTTTTGGAGGAGAAGGAGTGATTTGCATGAAACTGCTGTTTGTCAACGGCTGCATCAGCCAGCGAGGGGAGGAATCCCGCACCCTGGTGCTGGCGAGAACGTTTTTGGACGCATGGCAGGCCAGGCATCCGGAGGCCGAGGTGGAGACTGTGGAACCAGAGGCCCTGCTGGCGCTGAAGCCCTTTGCGCCGGAGATGCTGAACGACCGGGACGCCCTGGCGGGGATCCGGTGCTTCGATGCGCCGGTGTATGATCTGGCCCGCCAGTTCCGGGCCGCGGACCGGGTGGTGGTGGCGGCACCCTTCTGGGACCTGACCTTCCCGGCGGCCCTGCGGACGTATATTGAGTACATCTCCGCCAATGGCCTGACCTATCACTACGAGGCCGACGGCTGCCACGGGGATTGCCGGGCAGAGAAGCTGGCTTATCTCACCTCCGGCGGGGATCTGGAGCAGCCCGAGAGTCTGGGTGTCCTGTACTGGAAGCAGCTGTGCGCCATGTTCGGCATCCCTGCGTTCAGCTATGTGTTTGCCGGCGGACTGGACCTGGATCCCGCCAAGACGGAGGAGATTTTGACGGAGGCCTGTGAGAAGGCCCGCAGGCTGGCGGAGGACTTCTGAAAAGGAGGCGGCTGCCGTAAGGGGGAGATTGCCGGCTGCGCTGGCACTGGTGCTTCTGCTGTCCGCTTGCGGAGGGCCCCCCTTTACATCCGGGAGCGGATCGTATACAGTGAGTATATCGATGCATCAGAAGCGGAACAGCCTTGACAGGCGAGAGGAGAGACGGCGATGGCTGAGAAGATCATCTGTGTGGTGGGGCCGACGGCCTGCGGCAAAACGAAGCTGGGTGTCCTGCTGGCAAAGCGGTATGACGGGGAAGTGGTTTCCGCCGACTCCATGCAGATTTACAAGGGCATGACCATCGGCACCGCCGCCCCCACCGCCGAGGAGATGGAGGGCGTGCCCCATCACATGATTGCCGTGGCAGACCCGGCGGAACAGTGGTCCGCCGCCCGGTACGCCCGGGCGGCCGTCCCCATCGTGGACGACATTCTGCGGCGGGGAAAGCGGCCCATCCTGGTGGGCGGCACCGGGCTGTGGCTGGATGCGGTGGTGCAGGGCCGGACCTTCGCCGGCGGCCACGCCGGCGGCGCTGTCCGCAGGGAGCTCCAGGCCCAGCTGGCCCGGGAGGGCATCGGCCCGCTTCTGGAGGAGCTGCGGCAGGTGGACCCGGAGGCGGCGGAACGCCTCCATCCGGCGGATGAGAAGCGCATCCTCCGGGCGCTGGAGGTCTACCGGGAGACGGGAAAGACCATCTCCGCCCACAACGCGGAGACAAGGGACCTGCCGCCCCGGTACGACGCCGTGTGGATCGGCCTCCAGTTCCGGGACCGGGCGGACATGAAGACCCTGATCGACCGCCGGGTGGACGCCATGGTGGCGGCGGGCCTGCTGGAGGAGGTGGGGCAGCTGCTGGAAAGCGGCCTGCCCCGGGAGGCCACGGCTCTCCAGGCCATCGGATACAAGGAGTTCCTGGGGGTTCTGGACGGCACCGCCACGGTGGAGGAGGCCGTGGCGGAGGTGAAGCTCCGCTCCCGGCAATACGCCAAGCGCCAGCTGACTTGGCTGCGGCGAAATCCGGACATTCACTGGATCTGGTGGGAAAAAGACCGGGATTTTGCCCGGGCCCTCCAGGTTTCGACGGAAATCCTGGCCGCCGCTGGCGTATTCTAGCGGTGAGCGGACGGGAGACAGGGAAATCGTCCGACTCATACAGAAAAAAGGAGCGGACATATATGCAGACAAAAGCGAATTTACAGGACCTGTTTCTCCTCCGGGCCAGACGGGACAAGCTGCCCGTCACCATGTTTCTGATGAACGGCTTCCAGATGCGGGGCACCATCGCGGGGTTTGACGCCTTTGTGGTGGTGCTGGACAGCGACGGCCGGCAGCAGATCATTTACAAACACGCGATCTCCACCATCGCGCCGGTGCGGCCGGTGGATCTGGAGGGTGAGGAACCGGCCGTCGCGGGCGCATGAGCGGCCTGCGGACCCGTTTTGAGGTCCGCCGCCTAAAGGGCGGCGCTTAGGCCGGGATCACGTTTTGCGGACCAAAACCTTGAGCACGGCGGGCAAAGCCCGCCGTGCCTGGGGAAATGAGAACTGGCGGGCAGAAAATCATTTCAAGCACACGACCTCCGCCATCGCGCAGGTGCGTCCGGCGGTGGAGCTGGAGGCTGCGGAGGCCTGCGCCTCCGCAGAGGGTCCCGCATGGGGCCGGGAAGGCTTCGCGGACAGAGACAAAGAGGTAACCATGAAAGAGAAAACCCTTGGCACAAAACTTTTGCTGGCAGCGGTCACGCTGGGCGTGCTGGCCTATTTCTCGATTCAGGCGGTGCGCTATTTCGGCGACCCGCTGACCACCACCATCGCCTACCAGTATCAGGTGGAGATGTCCACGGTGCTGTCCGGCTATGTGGTGCGGGACGAGGCGATCCTGACGGACGACACCAGCGGCCTGCTGCAGCTGCAGCGGGCGGAGGGCGAGCGGATCAGCGACGGCGGCGTGGTGGCGCTGGTCTACGCGGACCAGGCGACGCTGGACCGCCAGAAGGAGATCCAATCCCTCCATACCCAGATCGAACAGTTGCAGTACGCGGAGGAGGCGGCGCTGGGGGCGGAGGTCTCTCTGCGACTGGACGCCCAGATCCTCCAGACGATCCGCGACTACCGGGGCGCTCTGGCGGCGGACCGGCTGGACACGGCGGAGGACTGCGGAGCCGAGCTGCGGAGCCTGGTGATGAAGCGGGACTACACGTATTCCGACACGGAGGACCTGTCCGCCCAGATGGCGGAGCTCCAGAGCCAGTTGAGCAGCCTGCGGGCCCAGGCGGGAAGCTCTGTCCGGCAGATCACTGCGCCGCAGGCGGGGCTCTATTCCGCCGTGGTGGACGGATATGAGAACATTCTAACGCCGGAGAGCCTGGAGACGCTGACGCCCAGGACCCTGGCGGCCCTGGAGCCGGATGAGTCCCTGCGCTCCAACCGGGTGGGCAAACTGGTGCTGGGGGACACCTGGTACTATGTGACGGCCCTGGAGGAGAGCGAGGCCCAGACCCTGCAGGAGAGCGGGAGACTGAAGCTGCGCTTTGCCAAGGGCGTGGGCCGGGACTTGAGCGTGAAGCTGACCCATATCAGCGAGGCGGAAGGCGGCCGGGTGGTGGCGGTGTTCCAGGGGGACACCTATTTATCGGAGCTGACGCTGCTGCGCCAGCAGAGCGCCGAGGTCATCCGGCAGACCACCACGGGCATCCGGGTGCCCAAGGAGGCCCTACGGGTGCGGGAGCGAACGGTTACGGACGAGGACGGGAACGAGTCCGTGGTGAGCGAGACCGGCGTCTACTGCATGGTGGGCATGAAGGCCCGCTTCAAACCGGTGGACGTGCTGTACAGCGGAGATGACTTCGCCCTGGTGCGCTCCACGCTGGACACGGCAGAGGAGGTCAGCAAGACCCAGGAGCAGATTCGCCTCCGGGCGGGGGACGAGGTGATCATCACCGCCTATGACCTATATGATGGAAAGGTGATTGGCAGCTGACAGAGAGATGGCCGCAGGGCGGCCGCTGGAAAGGAGTATTGGAACGCTGATGACAATTGCGGAGAACATTGCCCGGATCCGGGCGAACATGGCCGCGGCGGCCCGGGAGGCCGGCCGGGACCCGAAGGAGATCCTGCTGGTGGGCGCCAGCAAGATGAACGATGCCGCCGCCTGCCGGGAGGCCGTGGCAGCCGGCATCGACGCCCTGGGGGAGAACCGGGTGCAGGAGATGGTACAGAAGCTGGAGCAGCACGCCTACGACGGCGCCCCCCTGCACTTCATCGGCCACCTGCAGCGCAACAAAGTCAAGCAGGTGGTGGGCCATGTGGCCCTGATCCAGTCCGTGGGCTCTCTGGAGCTGCTGGACGAGATCGAGAAAGTGGCGGCGGCCCGGGGGCTGGTGCAGGACATCCTGCTGGAGGTGAACATCGGCCGGGAGGCTGCCAAGAGCGGCTTTGCACCGGAGAAAGTCCTCCCCGCAGCGGAGGCCGCCCTGGAGCGGACCCATGTCCGGGTGCGGGGACTGATGACGATTCCCCCGGCAGACGCGCAGAGGGATGCCAATTTCCGGTATTTTCAGGAAGTTCAGGCACTTTATGTTGACATGAACCAAAAATTGTTTCATAATGAATTAGAATATCTGTCCATGGGCATGAGCGGCGACTATGAGGATGCGATCCGTGCCGGCGCCACCATGGTGCGGGTGGGCAGCGCCATCTTCGGCGCCCGCCATTACAACTGAAAAAGACCGGAGCGCGGCTCCGATGGGAGGCTATTATGAGCTTATTGGACGAACTGAAAAAGTGGACCCACCCCTACGAGGATGAGGACGAGGAGTATGATGACTTTGAGGAGCCGGTGCGGCAAAACGCCTTTGAGGACCGGAAGCTCAAGGTGGAGGACCGCCGCAACAAGGTGGTGAATATCCACGCCACCACCCAGCTGAAAGTGGTGCTGGTGAAGCCGGAGCGGTTCGAGAACGCCTCCGAGATCGCGGACCACCTGAAGGACAAGCGGACCGTGGTGCTGAACCTGGAGTCCACCAACAAGGATATCGCCCGGCGGCTGATCGACTTTCTGTCCGGCGTGGCCTATGCTGGCGAGGGCAAGATCAAGAAGGTGGCTGCCAATACATACATCATCACGCCCTATCATGTGGATATCGAGGGCGACCTGATCGACGAGCTGGAGAACAACGGCCTCTATTTCTGAGCGGACACGAGGGGGTAACATCGCACTATGCTGACACCACAGGAAGTTTCCACCCACGCCTTTTCCAAGGCAGTGATGGGCGGATATAACATGGCCATGGTCGATGAGTTTCTGGACGAGCTCACCGATGATTACACCGCGCTCTACAAGGAGAACGCGGCGCTGAAGGCCAAGCTGAAGGTCCTGGTGGAAAAGGTGGAGGACTACCGTGCCACCGAGGACTCCATGCGCGCCACCCTGCTGACCGCCCAGAAGATGGCGGACTCCATCGTCCACGAGGCAGAGGCCAAGCGGGACGAGATCCTGGCCCAAGCGGAGACCAGCGCCCGGGAGAAGATCGGCCAGCTGCGCCAGGAGGTGGAGGCCGCCGAGGAGCGGCTGCACCAGGGCCAGCGGGATCTGGCCCAGTTCATTGCCGCCAGCAGAGAGATCTGTGAGAAGGAGCTGAAATTCCTGGAGCAGTTGCCCGAGCTGCCGGTGGAGGCGGCGGAGCCGGTTTCCCAGCAGGAGCCGGAGGAGGCCGTCCAGCAGATCGAGGAAAAGGTGCTGGCCGCTTTCAGCGAGCAGAGCGTGGAGGAGGAAGCGGCCCCGGCGGAAGCGGAAGAGGCGTCTCCGGCGGCGGAGGACGACTATCCGGAGGGGGACCCCTTTGCGGCTGATCCTGTGGATGAGCCTACCCGCCGCATCAATCTCAACGATCTGAAGTTCGGCCGCAATTACTCCGGCGGCGATGACTGAACGATCAAAGCGGCTCGCAGGAGCCGCTTTTTTCTTTCCCGGTCCCGGCGCTCAACGTCTTTTGATTGGAGGAGTCAGCCATGAAGCAACAGCCCATCGTGGCCTTTCTGTACGACTTTGACAAGACCCTCTGCACCACCGATATGCAGGACTACGCCTTCATCCCCTCCCTGGGGATGACCCCCGCAGAGTTCTGGGCGGAGGCCAACGGCTTCGGCCGCAGGAACCGGATGGACGGCATCCTGGCCTATATGTACACCATGCTGCGGGAGGCGGCGCGGCGGAACCGTCCTTTCACCCGGACGGACTTGGTGGAGAAGGGGCGGAGCATCGTGCTGTTCCCCGGTGTGGAGGACTGGTTCCGGCGGATCAACGACTTCGGCGCCGGCCAGGGTGTCCAGGTGGAGCACTACATCATCTCTTCCGGCCTGCGGGAGATCATTGAAGGCTCGTCCATCAGCGGGGAATTCAAGGAGATCTATGCCAGCGAGTTTTACTACGATGAGAGCGGTGTGCCCGTGTGGCCCAAGCTGGCGGTGAACTTCACCGCCAAGACCCAGTTCGTCTACCGGATCAACAAGGGCGTGCTGGACGTGTCCAACGACCGGGATCTAAACGCCTCCATGCCTGACGACAGCAAGCGGGTGCCCTTCACCAGTATGATCTACATGGGGGACGGCCTTTCCGACGTGCCCTGCATGAAGATGATGCGGGCCTACGGCGGCCAGGCCATCGCTGTGTACCAGGCCAGCAACCGCGCCGGTGTGGAGGACCTGCTGGCAAAGGGCCGGGTGGATTATATCTTCCAGGCGGACTACCGGGCCGGGTCTGCCCTGGAGGCCACGGTGCAGGACATCATCCGCAAAATGGCGGTGACGGACCGCTTGTGGGAGGAGAATGCCCGCCAGGTGCGCAGCATCGGGGGAGACGTGCTGCTGGGGCAGGTGGGCCTGTTCTGAGCTGGACGGCAAGGAAACAGCGGGGGAAGGCGCCGCAGCGCCTTCCCCCGAAAAATGTCTGAATCCGTGGGATTTTTCTTTACAATCCGTATCGTATTTGTTAAACTATACGTTATGTATTTAACTCTGAAGGAGAGAGAACGATGGCTTCCACAACTGAATTTTCACGGACCCTGTCCCTGCTGCGGCAGGAGCGGGGCGTCTCCCAGCGAACTGCCGCAGGGGATCTGGGAATCTCCCAGGCCCTGTTGAGCCACTATGAAAACGGCATCCGGGAACCGGGCCTGGCCTTTGTGGTGAAGGCCTGTGATTACTACCACGTCTCCGCGGACTTCATCCTGGGCAGGACCCTGTCCCGGGAGGGGAACATGCTGACGGAGCAGGAGATCCTGAACGCTGCGGAACCGGGCAACATCCTCCAGGGCAGCGTGCTGGCCACGCTCCAGAGCAAGCTGCTCTCCGGCGCTGTGGGGGTGCTGTTCGGCCTGCTGGGCAAGCTGAACGACAAGGCGTCCATCAACGCCGCTGCCGGATATCTGGGCAGCGCGGTGTACCAGCTGTACCGCCATCTGTACCGCACCGCCGGCGCCAACGAGGCGTACTTCTCTCTGGACCCGGCCGCCTGCACCATGGGCACAGCGGAGGCGGACATGAAGCTCTCGGAGATCCAGTACACCCGGAGCCTGCGGTCCCTGGCGGCCAAAAAGGCGGCGTTCCCGGACCTGTCCAACGAGGCCCTGACCGCCGCATACCCCGGACGGTGTCAGAGCCTGACCCAGGTGCTGAGCACCGCGGATGCCCGTCTCAGCGGCCTGACGGAGAAGACCAGATGAGCTTTCAGTCTCTGGCCTTTTTCGGCTTTCTGGCCGCAGCGCTGGCGGTGTGCCTGACAGCGGGGCGGCGCAGCCCCCGAGCGGGTGCGGCGATGCTGGCGGCGGCCTCCGCGGTATTCTACCTTCTGGGCCCCGGAGGATGGACGGTGGTGCTGGGGGGCGTTGCCTGCCTGCTGGCGGGCATCTGCGTGACAGCATGGGCCATCCGCCGGATGGCCCGGTCCGGCGGCCGCCGCCGGACAATGGTTCTTGCCTGCGTCTATCACATCGCCATACTGGTGGGATTCAAGTATACGGAGTTCCTCACCGGCGGCGCGGTGGAGGTGGGCTGGGCTCCGCTGGGGCTGAGCTTTTTTACCTTCCAGCAGCTGTGGTTGCTGAAGGAGGTCTATACCGGGGAATATGTCCCCGCGCCGGGGGATTCCCTTCTGCTCTACGGGCTGTTTTTCCCCACCGTTACCTCCGGCCCCATTCTGCGGCCCGGAATCTTTTTCCCCCAGCTGCGGGAAAAGGGATTCCTCCATCCGGACTGGTCCGACGCCGCGGCGGGTATCTACGCCATCTGTTGTGGCACCATCAAAAAGGTGCTGCTGGCGGACGCCTTCGGCACTGTGGTGAACAACGGCTGGGTACATCTGGAAGAGCTCAGCGCTCCGGCGGCCTGGCTGGTGATTTTGGGGTATACGCTCCAGCTGTACTTTGACTTCTCCGGCTACTGCGACATCGCAGCCGGTGTGGCCCGGCTCTTCGGGCTCCGCCTGCCGATGAACTTTGACTCCCCGTATCGCAGCGCCTCTGTGACGGAATTCTGGAAGCGGTGGCACATCACGCTCACCACCTTCCTGCGGGAGTGCCTGTATTTCCCCCTGGGCGGCAGCCGCCGGGGCACGATCCGGACGTATTGCAATATTCTCATCGTCTTCCTGGTCAGCGGCTTCTGGCACGGGGCCGGGTGGACCTTCCTGGTGTGGGGCGCCCTCCACGGCCTGGCCCAGGTGGTGGAACGGGTTTGGGGCAGGGGCCGGGACCGGCTGCCCTTTGTCCTCCGGTGGGGGCTGACCTTTCTCTTTGTCAACATCGCCTGGGTGTTCTTCCGGGCACCGGACTGTGCCGGGGCCCTGGAGCTGCTGGGCCGGGCCGTCACCGGCGGCTTTGCAAAACCGGCGGCCTGGCTGCTGGAGGGCCTTTTCGCCGAGGAGACCAGCGCGGTGCAGATGCTGATTCCCGCCTTCACGCCCTGGAAAAACATCCTGCGGGTGGTGCTGCTGTATGGGGCGGGGATGGTCGCCGTCCTCTGGCCCCGGAACACCATCCGTCGGATGGAGGACTTCCGGCCTACGCTCTGGCGGGGCGCGGCCCTCACAGTGCTGACGCTTTGGTGTGTGCTGTCCTTTACCGGCGTCACCACCTTCATCTATTCCAACTTCTGAGGAGGGCCGTATGAAGCAAGCATATCGACGCTGGGTCTGCGGCCTTCTGGCGTGTATTCTGGCGCTGCTGGCGGTCTGCGGAGCCGTTGTGTACGTGGTGGATCCCTGCCTGTATTATCGGGTGCCGGACAAGTGGCAGCCGGTGCTGTTCAATGAGCGGTACCAGATGGCGGGCCTGGCGAAGAATGTGGAGGCGGACACCGTGCTGGTGGGCACCTCCATGGCGGCCAACTACCGCTCCAGCTGGATTCAGGAGACCTTCGGCACCTCCGCGGTGCGGCTCACCATCCCGGACGGGTATTACAGCGAGTTCGACCAGGTGATGAACGTCCTCTTTCGGACCCAGGAGCCGGAGCGGGTGATCTTCGGCCTGGATGTGAACACCCTGATCCGGGATGAGAGCGGTGTGACTGCGGCCATGCCGGACTATCTCTACAACGCCAATCCGCTGGATGACATCCAATATCTGCTGAACAAGGATACGCTGTATTACAGCGCCTACACCCTGCTCTCCAACCACTGGGGAGAGGGCGACACCATCGACGAGGGATTCACCTGGGACCGGAATGAGTGGTGGAACCATATCTCCGCCCTGGAGAACTATGACCGGCCGGAGATTGCGGCGGAGGAGCTGCCCGCAGATGCCTATCGGGACGATGTGGCCGCCAATCTGGCGGTGGCGGAACGGTGGGTCACAGAGCATTCGGACACGGAATTCGATTTCTTCCTGCCCCCGTACAGCATCCTCTTCTGGGACAAGGTCATTCGGGAGGGGAGGACGGAGGCGGTGTTTGCGGCCATCCGCCAGGCAGGGCAGACGCTGCTGCAGTATGACAATGTGAAGTTCTACGGCTATCTCATGGACCCGGAGATCGTCACGAATCTGGACAACTACTGCGACTATATCCACCACTCCGGCGGCGTCTGCCGGGAGATTCTCGCCATGCTTCAAAGGGAGGAGGGCCGCCTGACAGAGGAAAATCTGGAGGAGACCCTCGCCAACTGGCGGGAATTTGTGGTACACTATGACTATGACCAGTTCTGGGACGAGCGCTTCTGGATTCAGTGGAACGCAGAACATGCTGCGGCCCCATAAAGCGGCGGCCCGGGGAGGAACCCTGTGACAGGAGACTCCCAGGCGGAGCAGAGCCGCCCGGCGGCGAATGCCGCATCCGCTCCCTTGCGCCTCACCACCCCATAGAATCTCGGATTTTATGGGGCCCCCATTCCGATTGAAAGAACGGCGATGCGCGCCGGGCCCTTGATGCGGGCCTTGCGTGGACCGGCCGATGGAGGAATATCCGAATATGACAAAACAGAGCAACATCCGAAATTTCAGCATCATTGCCCATATCGACCACGGCAAGTCCACGCTGGCGGACCGGCTGCTGGAGAAGTGCAACGCCGTCTCCGCCCGGGAGATGGAGAGCCAGCTGCTAGACAACATGGACCTGGAGCGGGAGCGGGGCATCACCATCAAGGCCCGGGCCGTCCGGCTGACCTACCATGCCCAGGACGGGGAGGACTATGAACTGAATCTGATCGACACCCCGGGCCACGTGGACTTCAACTACGAGGTGTCCCGCTCTCTGGCCGCCTGCGAGGGCGCCGTGCTGGTGGTGGACTCCACCCAGGGCGTGGAGGCCCAGACCCTGGCCAACACATATCTGGCCATGGAGCACGACCTGGAGATTCTGCCTGTGTTCAACAAGATCGACCTGCCGGCGGCGGACCCCGCCAAGGCCAAGCAGGAGGTGGAGGACATCATCGGCCTGCCGGCCATGGACGCACCGGAGATCTCCGCCAAGATGGGCACCAACATTGAAGCGGTGTTAGAGGACATTGTAAAGAACGTGCCGCCCCCCAAGGGGGACCCGGACGCGCCCCTGAAGGCGCTGATCTTCGACAGTCAGTATGACTCGTATCGGGGCGTCATCGTCTACTTCCGGGTCATGGAGGGCACCCTCCGCACGGGCCAGCAGGTGAAGATGATGGCCTCCGGCGCCATTTATCAGGTCATCGAATGCGGCCATCTGCTGCCCCTGGGCATGGAGCCCTGCGACAGCCTCCGGGCCGGCGAGGTGGGCTACTTCACCGCCTCCATCAAGAACGTGAAGGACACCCGTGTGGGCGACACCGTCACAGATGCCGCCAGCCCCACGGCCGAGGCCCTGCCCGGCTACCGGCCCGTGCAGCCCATGGTCTACTGCGGTATCTACACGGAGGACGGCTCCAAGTATCCGGACTTGCGGGACGCGCTGGAAAAGCTCCAGCTGAACGACGCCTCGTTGAGCTTTGAGCCGGAGAGCTCCGTAGCTCTGGGCTTCGGCTTCCGGTGCGGCTTTTTGGGCATGCTCCACATGGAGGTGATCCAGGAGCGGCTGGAGCGGGAGTTCGACCTGGATCTGGTGACCACCCTGCCCTCCGTCATCTACCACGTGTACAAGACCGACGGTACCATGGTCACGGTGGACAATCCCCACAACTACCCGGACCCGGCGGTGATCGAGCACGCGGAGGAGCCCTATGTCAAGGTGAACATCATCGCTCCCAACGAGTTCGTGGGCAACATCATGCCCATGTGCCAGGACCGGCGGGGGGAGTTCAAGGACATGCAGTACCTGGACACCAATCTGGTGGAGCTCCACTACCAGATGCCGTTGAACGAGATCATCTACGACTTCTTCGATGCGCTGAAGGCCAACACCAAGGGCTACGCCTCTCTGGATTATGAGCTCTCCGGCTACCGGTCCAGCGAGCTGGTGAAGGTGGACATGAAACTCAACGGCGATACGGTGGATGCCCTGAGCTTCATCGCCCACAGAGACAAGGCGTATCCCCGGGCCCGCCGGCTGTGCGAGAAGCTGAAGGAGAACATCCCCCGGCAGCTGTTCGAGGTGCCGGTCCAGGCGGCCATTGGCGGCCGGGTCATCGCCCGGGAGACCGTCAAGGCCATGCGGAAGGATGTGCTGGCCAAGTGCTACGGCGGCGACATCAGCCGCAAGAAGAAGCTGCTGGAAAAGCAGAAGGAGGGCAAGAAAAAGATGCGCTCCCTGGGAAGCGTGCAGATCCCGACGGAGGCATTTCTCGCAGTGCTCAAGCTGGACGAGTAAGCCCGCCTTCCCGGGCCAGCGGCCCGGCGCCGCGGGAGCGGCGTCAAGCGGTTTCGGAAGGAAACCCTTGGAGCGGGCAGGCTCAGCCTGCCCGCTCTGATTGGATGAGGGGTCCCCGTAGAACCGGAGGTCCTGTGGGGTACGGCAAAGAGAAGATGTGCTCCCTGGGAAGTGTGCAGATCCCGACGGAGGCATTTCTGACAGTGCTCAAGCTGCGTCGTGCATGGAAGACCCGCCGCGGGCGATAGCCTGCGGCGGGG
>NZ_KI271757.1:19570-20991 GCF_000469445.2 Oscillibacter sp. KLE 1745
CCCCGCCGCGGGCGATAGCCTGCGGCGGGTCTTCTGCGTTTATGGGGCGGGGGACGGCGTGCCGGCCGGAAGGCGGCGGCAAGTCACCAGCAGCACGCCGGGCATCCCCTCCAGCGGGGAACACCGCAGATGGTAAGGCGCTCCTTCCGGGGCCGGGAGGACCAGCTCCACAGAGGGAACTGCCTCCAGCTGGGACAAGACAGCCTCCAGGGAGGGGGCTTTCCGCAGGGCGGTCCGCTGGTGGGAGGGCGGCAGCTGCTGGAAATACCAGGCGGCCAGAGACCGGCAGGTGGCGTTCTCCGGCAGACGGCCTGCGGACGGTCCATAGGCACGGCAGGCACCGGAGCGGGCGTCCGCTGTCAGGACCAGCTCGTAATCCTGCCTGGTCAGGGTATCCAACAGAGTGCTTTGCAGCCTGCGGAAGCTCCGGTCCCACAGCTGGAAAAAGACTTCCAGATGCAGCGTGTCCGGGTTTTCCGCCATCTCTGCTTCTGTCCGGACCCAGGACGGGCCGCCCTTTCCGGTAGAGATCCAGTGGTCCATGGAGAATTGGAACACGCCTTCTGCAAAGGCATCCGACAGAGCATCCGGAGAGAAGAGAGCCTGGAACCGCGCCCGCTCCTCTGCCTCCGGCAGGGCAGAGGCCATCTGCTGGAGGCAGGCGCCTGCGGTACGGTCGAACAGCGTGCGCAGCAGGTGCCGGGACGCGGCCTTGGCGTCCAATGTCTGTCCGGCGGTCAGATCCAGCCGGGCGGAGGCCAGACAGGCCCTGGCCTGCCGGCGGTGCCGGGCGGCCAACTGCCGGAAGTGTTCCGCAGCCGCCCGGCGGCCAGTCACATCTTCCGCTTTGCCCAGCAGACGGTACACATTTCCGGCTTCATCGAACAGGCTCATCCACGACACCTGATAGCGTCGCCAGCCGGTGTCCTCATAATCCGCCCGATAGGTGCAGGAGACCGTCCCGGGATGCGTGATGGCCCGACGGACCGCGCCTGCCAGCCGCCGCCGGTCCTCCGGGTGGAGGTAGGACGCGGTGAGCAGGCTCTTCAGATAGCCGGAGACGGTGCGGGAGGTCCTGCGGCCGCTGGTGCTGTGCCGCTGGATCTGGGCTAGGTCCCGGGCGGGGTCATAGTCCAGTGTCAGGAGGGAGGTGTGCTCTAACAGCAGGTCGTACATCCGGGAGCGGATCTGATGCTCGGCCTGGGCCGCGGCCTCTTGGGAGATATCGGCACAGGCGATGTATGCCAGCCAGGAGCCGTCCGGCTGTTCCACCCAGGACATGTGGAGAGAGAGGCAGAGTTCCCGCCCGCCGCCCAGGCAGACCCGACAGGCCCGGCGCAGGGGCAGGCCGCACTCCCGGGACCGAACAGCTGCGGCCAGCAGTTCCTCCCGCTCGCCCGTCGGCAGGCCGCTGCCCGGGT
>NZ_KI271757.1:21091-33596 GCF_000469445.2 Oscillibacter sp. KLE 1745
CCCGCTCGCCCGTCGGCAGGCCGCTGCCCGGGTCTTCCGCCAGACGGCGGGCCAGAGCTGCGGGCGAGAGGCCCAGCAGCCGGGAGAGAACCTGATTGGCCCGCAGCAGCTCCACGCCACCGTCAGGTCGGCGGCGCAGCAGGCAGAGACCTACCGGCATCCGGTCCAGCAGCGTCTCCGCATCCCGCAGAGCCGTCTCCCGCCGGGAAAGGGCCGCCTGCAGGTCCTGCCCCTCCCGCCGGAGGCGGTCGATATCCAGAAAGACGCCGCGGAAGACCGTGGCCCCCTGGCGGGTCGACAGGATTTCCGCCCGGAGATTCACCCAGACTGCCCCACCGTCCCGCCGCAGCAGGCGGAAGTCGTGATCCACGCCCCGTTTCTCCCGCGCCGCGTCCAGCAGTTCCTGGAGCAGCGCCGGCCAGTCCGCCGGAGCCACCAGAGCGGAAAAGGCCCTGCCGCCCCGGTCCAGCAGCGCCCGCCGGGACCACTGGGTCAGCTGGCACAGCTGCCGGCTGCAGGCAAGGCACCGCAGTCCCTCCCGGTTCAGCTCCAGATCCGCGCCGGGCAGGAGCTCCGGCAACGCGCCGCTCTGGGCTCCGGCCCCCGACCGGGGATCCAGCAGGCAGGCCACCGTGCCGTACATCACCTGATAGCAGGTAACGGTGAGGGTTTGGCCCCCGGCGGTCACATAGGGGAAGGAGGCGGAGGAGCCAGAAAAAGCTACGGCCTGCATGGGCGCCAGCTGCTCCAGCGCCCGCTCTGGCCCGAGCTGGGACAGGCGGCGGCCCTGCACCTCCTCCGGGGAGAGCCCCAGAAGCGCCGCCGCGGCAGGATTCAAAAAGCGGCACACCAGATCCACCATCTCCCCGCTGCCGTTGGTCAGTATCTCCGCCAGGGCGAAGGGGATGGGGCTGTCCCGGAAGGGCTGGGTAAACTTGTCCAGATGCTTTGCCACAGGATGCGCCTCCTCCCTGATTTTGCTGCCTTTATTATAAATGGCGGGCCACCGCATGACAACGGCGCCAGAAGAAATTTCTTTGTCCGGCAGTCCAAAATACCTTGCGGCCCGGCTGCGGCGCGTTTTCGGGTGGAGCGGAAGTCTGCCTCCCGCTTCCGAAAGAACGCCCGGCAGACCCGCACATTGTCCAGCGCCGTCCAGAGGCGGGGCCGGGGCGGCGTCGATGCCGCCGTTGATGCAGCGGATGTCCGGCAGGTGGCCGAAGACATCGTCGCTGGTGATGATCCGGCCCTCTTGGGGAATGGGGAGGTGGGTGCTGCGGCAGATGGCAGCAGCGGAATACATGAAAGGGCTCTTTGGCGGTATAGCAGATCCGCTGGTTCCGGGGATCGGAGAAGAATGCCTCTTCGTCCTCCCGGGCGGGCATCCGGAATGCATGCAAACAGATCATAGGCGCACTCCTTTGCCGGAGCAGTTCTTCCGCCTGTGCAGATGAGCCGCTTTTCCTGCATCATAGCCCATTGGTTACTGCTTTGCAAGAGAGGCAGTGCGGCGGGAAATAGATCGACCTTTGCGAAAATGCACAAAAAGTAATACCTTCATCCCTGGAAAAGTCTACCGTGCCGCACTGCACGGGGGGATTGACTGCTTCAGAAAAAAAACGCATAATAACATCTAATAGGGATTTTCCGGTCGATGCGCCGGAGAGGGAGGACGACATGAAGAAGGGATATCTGGTATTACAGGATGGCCAGGTGTTTGAGGGCTTCCGGTTCGGGGGTCCGGCGGACGCCGTGGGCGAGCTGGTGTTCACCACCGGCATGTGCGGCTATCTGGAGACACTGACGGATCCCAGCTATGCTGGACAGATCGTGATGCAGACCTATCCTCTGATCGGCAATTATGGGATCATTCCGGAGGATTTTGAAGGCGCGTGTTGCGTCCGGGGCTACGTGGTGCGGGAGTGGTGCGAGGAGCCGTCCAATTTCCGCTGCCAGGGAGACCTGGACGCTTTTTTGCGGGACCGGGGCGTGCCGGGGCTCTGGGGTGTGGACACCCGGGAGCTGACCCGGATCATCCGGGAGCACGGCGTCATGAACGCCGCGATCTGTGATGAGGTTCCGGCGGATCTGACGGCGGTGAAGACCTATGCCGTCACCGGCGTGGTGGAGGCGGTGACCTGTAGAGCAGCATCCGCCCACCCGGCGGAGGGAGAGGAGCGGTTCCGGGTCAGCCTGCTGGACTACGGCGCCAAGCGCAACATCGTCCGGGAGCTGCAAAAGCGCGGCTGCACCGTCACTGTCCTGCCTGCGCAGACCAGTGCAGAGGAGGTGCTGGCGGCCAAGCCTGACGGCGTCATGCTCTCCAACGGCCCCGGGGATCCGGCAGAGAACGTCTATCAGATTGAGCAGATCAAAAAGCTCCTGGGCAAGGTGCCCCTGTTCGGTATCTGCCTGGGCCACCAGCTGACGGCTCTGGCGGTGGGGGGCGGCACCTACAAGCTGAAATACGGCCACCGGGGGGTCAATCAGCCCGTCCGGGACCTGGACGGCGTCCGCACCTACATCACCAGCCAGAATCATGGCTACGCCGTGGACGGTACCAGCCTGCCGGTGGGGAAGGTCCGCTTCATCAACGCCAACGACGGCACCTGCGAGGGCATCGACTATCCGGACCTGCGGGCATTCACAGTCCAGTTCCATCCAGAGGCCTGCACCGGGCCCAAGGACACATCGTTCCTGTTCGACCAATTTGTAGCTCTGATGAAAGGGGGTGACCGGTAATGCCGCTGGATAAGAGCATTCAGAAAGTGCTGGTCATCGGCTCCGGCCCCATCGTCATCGGCCAGGCGGCGGAGTTCGACTACGCCGGCGCCCAGGCCTGCCGGGTGCTGAAGGATGCCGGCATCAACGTGGTCCTCTGCAACTCCAACCCCGCCACCATTATGACGGATCAGGCCATGGCGGATGAGATCTACCTGGAGCCCCTGACCGTGGAGACCGTCAAGCGCATCATCAAGAAGGAACGCCCCGATTCCATCCTGGCGGGCCTGGGCGGCCAGACCGGCCTGACCCTGGCCATGCAGCTGGACAAGGAGGGCTTTCTCCAGGCCCAGGGCGTCCGCCTTCTGGGGACCGACGCAGCGGCCATCTCCCGGGCGGAGGACCGGGAGCTCTTCAAGGAGGCCATGGCGGAGATCGGCCAGCCGGTGATTGCCTCCGACATCGCGGAGACCGTGGACCAGGCCCTGGCGGTGGCGGAGAAGATCGGCTACCCCGTCATCGTGCGGCCCGCCTTTACTCTGGGCGGCGCGGGCGGCGGCGCGGCCAAGGACCCCGACGAGCTGAAGATCATCGCGGGCACCGGCCTGGACGCCTCGCCCATCACGCAGATTTTGGTGGAGAAGGCCATCTTCGGCTGGAAGGAGATCGAGTTCGAGACCATGCGGGACAGCGTGGGCAACGTGATCGCCGTCTGCTCCATGGAGAACCTGGACCCGGTGGGTGTCCATACCGGCGACTCCATCGTGGTGGCCCCCACCCAGACCCTGGCGGACAAGGAGTTCCAGATGCTCCGCAAGGCGTCTCTGGACATCATCGCCCACCTGGGGATCGTGGGCGGCTGCAACGTGCAGCTGGCATTGAATCCGGAGAGCTTTGAGTACGCGGTCATCGAAGTGAATCCCCGGGTCAGCCGGTCCTCGGCCCTGGCCTCCAAGGCCACCGGCTACCCCATCGCCAAGATCACCACCAAGATCGCTCTGGGCTACACCCTGGACGAGATTAGAAACGACATCACGGGCAAGACCTGTGCCTGCTTCGAGCCCACACTGGACTATATCGTGGTGAAGATGCCCAAGTGGCCCTTCGACAAGTTCGCCGATGCCAGCCGGGCCCTGGGCACGCAGATGAAGGCCACAGGCGAGGTGATGGCCATCGCCCCCAGCTTCGAGATGGCCTTGCTCAAGGCTGTCCGGGGCGCGGAGATCGGCATGGACACTCTGAACCGGAAACCGGACCACGGGGACGACGCCCCTATCCGGGAGCGGCTCCGCCGAGTGGACGATCACAGGCTCTTCACGGTGTTCGAGGCGCTGAAATCCGGCGTCACCGTAGAGGAGATCCACGACATCACCAGAATCGACCCCTGGTTCCTCTGCAAGCTGCGGAAGCTGGCGGCGTTCGAGGCTTCCATTGCAGACGGCCTGTCGGAGGCGCAGTACCGGGAGGGCAAGCGGCTGGGCTATCCCGATGAGGCTCTCCGCAGGCTTTCCGGCGGCGGAGAACTGCCGGAGCACCGGGATGCGGTGTACAAGATGGTGGACACCTGCGGCGCGGAGTTTGACGCGGAGACGCCCTATTTCTACTCCACCTATGACCGGTTCTGCGAGTCCCGGGCCTTCCCCCGCAGCGGCAAGCCGGTCATCATGGTGCTGGGCTCCGGCCCCATCCGCATCGGCCAGGGCATCGAGTTTGATTACTCCTCTGTCCACTGTGTCTGGACGCTGAAGGAGCTGGGCTACGACGTGGTGATTGTCAATAACAACCCGGAGACTGTCTCCACGGACTACGACACTGCCGACCGCCTGTATTTTGAGCCGCTGTACCCGGAGGATGTCATGCACATCATCGCCGTGGAGAAGCCAGTGGGCGTGGTGGTGGCCTTCGGCGGCCAGACGGCCATCAAGCTGACGAAATTCCTGGACAGCCGCGGCATCCCCATCCTGGGCACCAGCGCCGAGTCCATCGACATGGCGGAGGATCGGGAGCGGTTCGACGCGCTGCTGGAGCGGTTTTCCATCAAGCGGGCCGCCGGCCGGGGCGTGCTGGGTATGAATGAGGCGCTGGAGGCAGCGAATGAATTGGGGTATCCTGTTCTGCTGCGGCCCAGCTACGTCATCGGCGGCCAAAACATGGTCATCGCCCACAACGATGAGGAAGTCCGCCGCTACATGGAGATCATCCTCTCCGGCAAGATTGAGAACCCGGTGCTGGTGGACCAGTACCTGATGGGCAAGGAGCTGGAGGTGGACGTCATCTCTGACGGCACCGATGTGCTGATCCCCGGCGTCATGCAGCACATCGAACGTACCGGCGTCCACTCCGGCGACTCCATCGCCGTGTACCCGCCCTTTTCCATCGGGGACAAGATGCTCCAGACCATCGTGGACTGCTCCGAGAAGCTGGCCCTGTCCCTCAAGACCCGGGGGCTTATCAACATCCAGTACCTGATCTATCAGGGAGAGCTGTACGTCATTGAGGTGAACCCCCGGGCCAGCCGGACGGTACCCTATATCTCCAAGGTCACCGGCGTACCCATGGTGGACCTGGCCACCCGGGTCATGGTGGGCCAGCCCCTGAAGGCCTTGGGCTATGGCACGGGCCTGTACAAACGTCCGCCCTACGTGGCGGTGAAGGTGCCGGTGTTCTCCTTCGAGAAGATTACCGACGCCAACGCCGCCCTGTCCCCGGAGATGAAATCTACCGGCGAGGTGCTGGGCCTGGGCGCCAATATGCAGGAGGCGCTGTTCAAAGGCCTGGTCTCCGCCGGGTACAAGGTGGAGAAGAGCGGACACGCGGGGGTATTGATCTCCGTGAACCGCCGGGACCAGCCGGAGATTGTCAACATCGCCCGGAAGCTGGATGAAATGGGCTTCCGCCTCTACGCCACCGACGGCACCGCACGGGAGATCTCCCGCCTGGGCACGGACGTGGAGGTGGTGGGCAAGCTGGGCCGGGACAACCGGGTCTTCCAGCTGCTGGAGTCCGGCAGGATCGACTACGTGATCCTCACCGGCTCTACGGAGCCGGAGTATATCCGGGACTTCATCCACCTGAACCACCGGTGCGTCCAGCTGGGCATTCCCTGCCTGACCTCGCTGGATACGGCCGGTGCCCTGACGGACATCCTGGCCAGCCGCTACAACCAGGAGAACACGGAGCTCGTCGATATCTGCCATCTGCGGACGGAGCGGCAGAAGCTGCCCTTCGCCAAAATGCAGACCTGCGGCAACGACTACATCTTCCTGGAGAATTTCAGCGGGGAGATCACCTGCCCGGAGTCCCTGTGCGTCACCCTCTGCGACCGGCACTACGGCATCGGTGCCGACGGCATCATCCTCATGGAGGGATCCCGGAAGGCGGATGCCAAGATGCGGATGTTCAACGCCGACGGGTCTGAGGGCTCCATGGCCGGCAACGCCCTGCGGTGTATGGCGAAGTACCTCTATGACAACGGTATCGTCCGCAAGGAGGAAATGACCCTGGAGACGGACAAGGGCACCAAGACCGTCCGGGTCTACACCACCGACGGCAGGGTGACCTCCGCCTGCGTGGACATGGGCTACGCGACCCTGGACACCACGGCCCTCCGGCTGAATATCCCAAAGCGGCAGGTGGTGAACTATCCGGTGGAGATTGCCGGGCAGCCCTGGGAGATCACCTGCGTGGACATGGGCAATCCCCACTGCGTGGTGTTCTGTTCCCGGGTGGACGGCGTGGATGTGGCCCGGATCGGGCCGCAGTTTGAACATGCGCCTTATTTTCCGGACCGGATCAACACGGAGTTTATCCGGGTGGTAAATCCCAGCACCATCAAGATGCGGGTCTGGGAGCGGGGCAGCGGTGAGACGCTGGCCTGCGGCACCGGCGCCTGTGCCGCGGTGGTGGCGGCGGTGGCCAACGGCCTCTGTGAAAAGGGACGGGACATCACGGTCCGGGTCCAGGGCGGCGACCTGGTGGTGCATTACACCGACGAAGCCGTCACCCTCACCGGCGATGCCAAGCTAGTCTACACCGGCGTAGTGGAGTACTGAGCGCAGCACAGCCCCGGCATCCGTTTAGATGCCGGGGCTGTAAAATTTCTGTAAGGACCAGGAAAGCCGCCCGGTTTGGATTGACACGATGCAGCGGCCCCGGTAGAATGGAGAAAACCGGCCCCGGGCCGAGAAGAGAAAGGAGCACACCATGGAATATCAGATCGAGGGAGCACCGCTGCCGGTGGTGATCTGCCAGCTGGAGGCCGGCGAGACCATGCTCACCGAGCGGGGGAGCATGAGCTGGATGACCCCCAACATGAAGATGGAGACCAGCACCAACGGCGGTCTGGGGAAGGCGTTTGGGCGGATGCTCTCCGGCGACTCCATTTTCCAGAACCGCTACACCGCCCAGGGCGGCCAGGGACTGATCGCCTTTGCCTCCAGTTTCCCGGGCAGCATCCGGGCCTTTGACATCGGTCCGGGCCGGGAGCTGGTGGTGCAGAAGAGCGGCTTCCTGGCCAGCGAGGCGGGCGTCCAGCTGTCCGTCTTTTTCCAGAAGAAGCTGGGTTCCGGCTTCTTCGGCGGCGAGGGCTTCATCATGCAGAAGCTCTCCGGCCGGGGGATTACCTTCACCGAGTTCGACGGGCATATCGTGGAGTACGATCTGGACCCCGGTGAGTCCCTGGTGGTGGATACCGGATATCTGGCGGCTATGGATGCCACCTGCTCCATGGATATCCAGGCGGTCCCGGGGCTCAAGAACATGGTGTTCGGCGGTGAGGGGATCTTCAACACCATTATCACCGGACCGGGCCATGTCTATCTCCAGACCATGCCGATCTCTCAGGTGGCAGGGGTTCTGCGGCCCTTCATGCCCACAGCGAAGTGACTTATGCATCGATACAAAGAAACCGGACCGCCCTCTTTGGGCGGTCCGGTTTTTTATGAGAGAGAAGATTACTTCTCGTCCTTGATGGCAGCCTGTGCCGCAGCCAGCCGGGCGATGGGCACCCGGAAGGGAGAGCAGGACACATAATCCAGGCCCGTCCGGTGGAAGAACTCCACACTGGAGGGGTCGCCGCCGTGCTCGCCGCACACGCCCAGATGCAGCTCGGGGTTGGTGGCGCGGCCCATCTTGCAGGCCATATCCACCAGCTTGCCCACGCCGGTCTGGTCCAGCTTGGCGAAGGGATCGTTCTCGTAGATCTTCTTGTCGTAATAGGCGTCCAGGAACTTGCCCGCGTCATCACGGCTGAAGCCGAAGGTCATCTGAGTCAGGTCGTTGGTGCCGAAGGAGAAGAAGTCCGCCTGCTTGGCGATCTCATCGGCGGTCAGCGCGGCCCGGGGGATCTCGATCATGGTGCCCACCAGGTACTTCATGTTGGAGCCGGCCTCCTTGATGATGGCATCGGCGGTCTCCACCACGACCTTCTTCACGTATGCCAGCTCCTTGACCTCGCCCACCAGGGGGATCATGATCTCAGGCACCATGGTCCACTCGGGATGCTTGGCCTGGACGTTCAGCGCAGCCTTGATAACGGCGCGGGTCTGCATGGCGGCGATCTCCGGATAGGTGACCGCCAGACGGCAGCCCCGGTGACCCATCATGGGGTTGAACTCGTGCAGGCCGGCGATGATGGCCTTGATCTCCGCAACGCTCTTGCCCATGTCCTTGGCCAGCAGCTCGATGTCGGCCTCCTCAGTGGGCACGAACTCGTGCAGCGGGGGATCCAGGAAACGGATGGTGACAGGCAGGCCCTCCATGGCCTCATAGATGCCCTCGAAGTCGGACTGCTGCATAGGCTCCAGAACAGCCAGAGCGGCCTCACGCTGCTCCACGGTGTCGGAGCAGATCATTCGGCGGATGGCGGGAATGCGGTCTGCGTCAAAGAACATGTGCTCGGTCCGGCACAGGCCGATGCCCTCAGCGCCGAACTTCCGGGCCTGGGCGGCGTCGTGGGGGGTGTCCGCATTGGTGCGGACCTTCAGGCGGCGGTACTGGTCGGCCCAGCCCATGACCCGGCCGAACTCGCCGCCGATAGAGGCGTCCACCGTGGGGATGGCGCCGTCGTAGATCTTGCCGGTGGAACCGTCGATGGACAGCCAGTCGCCTTCGTGGAAGGTCTTGCCGGAGAGCTCAAACTGCTTATTCTCCTCGTCCATCTTGATGGCGCCGCAGCCGGAGACGCAGCACTTGCCCATGCCGCGGGCCACCACGGCCGCGTGGGAGGTCATGCCGCCCCGCACAGTCAGGATGCCCTGAGCAGCTTTCATGCCCTCGATATCCTCAGGAGAGGTCTCCAGCCGGACCAGGACCACCTTCTCGCCGCGCTCGGCCCAGGCCTTGGCGTCCTCAGCGGAGAAGACGACCTTGCCGCAGGCGGCGCCGGGAGAGGCGGCCAGGGCGCTGCCGATCACGGGGGTCTTCTTCAGCACCTCGCCGTCAAACTGGGGATGCAGCAGGGTGTCCAGGGTGCGGGGATCGATCATGGCCACGGCCTGCTTTTCGTCGATCATCCCCTCGTCCACCAGGTCGCAGGCGATCTTGAGCGCAGCGGCAGGGGTGCGCTTGCCGTTGCGGGTCTGCAGCATGTAGAGCTTGCCGTTCTCCACGGTGAACTCCATATCCTGCATATCGTGATAGTGATCCTCTAGAATCTTGCAGACCTTCTCAAACTGGGCGAAGGCCTCGGGGAACTTTTCGCTCATTTCGCTGATGGGCATGGGAGTCCGGATGCCGGCCACCACGTCCTCGCCCTGGGCATTGGTCAGGAACTCACCGAACAGCTTCTTCTCGCCGGTGGCGGGGTTGCGGGTGAAGGCCACGCCGGTGCCGCAGTCGTCGCCCATGTTGCCGAAGGCCATGGACTGGACGTTGACGGCGGTGCCCCAGGAGTAGGGGATGTCGTTGTCCCGGCGGTACACGTTGGCGCGGGGGTTGTCCCAGGAGCGGAACACGGCCTTGATGGCGCCCATCAGCTGCTCCTTGGGGTCGGTGGGGAAGTCTGCGCCGATCTTGGACTTGTACTCGGCCTTGAACTGGCCGGCCAGCTCCTTCAGGTCGTCGGCAGTCAGCTCCACGTCCTGGGTGACGCCGCGGGCCTCCTTCATCTGGTCGATGAGCTGCTCAAAGTACTTCTTGCCCACTTCCATCACCACGTCGGAGTACATCTGGATGAAGCGGCGGTAGCAGTCCCAGGCCCAGCGGGGGTTGCCGGACTTCTTGGCCAGCACGTCCACCACGTCCTCGTTCAGACCCAGATTCAGGATGGTGTCCATCATGCCGGGCATGGAGGCCCGGGCGCCGGAACGCACGGAGACCAGCAGGGGGTTCTCCAGATCGCCGAACTTCTTGCCGGTGATGCCCTCCAACTTGGTGATATACTCCATGATCTCCGCCTGGATCCCGTCGTTGATCTTCTGGCCGTCCTCATAGTACTGGGTGCAGGCCTCGGTGGTGATGGTGAAGCCCTGGGGCACCGGCAGGCCAATGTTGGTCATTTCGGCCAGATTGGCACCCTTGCCGCCAAGCAGCTCCCGCATGTTGGCGTTGCCCTCGCTGAACAAATAGACATATTTTTTGCTCATGTAGTCCAAACCTCTCTTTCCTGCCGCAGTCGAAAGTCGGGTGGACTCCAATCTGCGGTTAAACGATTAGCCCATTTTGATAACGATAACATTATATTGGGAATTTTTTCGGAAAACAATACATAAAAATGCTAAGAAATTTGGGGATAGCTGGAGTATTTTCACAAATGTTTGTGCAATCCACACAATTAACAGTTGCGCAACAAAGAAAATATTTACGTTCTTTCCTTTTTCGGGGCCATGTGGTACAATGGCTCCAGTGTGCCCGCCGGAAGGCCGCCGGGCGCCCCAAACACCCGGCGCCGCCGGAAAATCTGCAGATCAGCCCGTGCTCACAGCGGGAAAAGGAGAGTACGCCATGTCCCTGTTCGGCCTGCGGCCGGAGGAGCCAGCCGCCATCCGCATCCGGGAGGCCGCCACTCGCGGCACCCTGTCCCACGCCCTGCTGCTCACCGGCAGCGGCGACCGGATGTCCGCCGCCTGCTTTGCCGCCGCCGCCCTGGAGTGCACGGGGGAGGAGAGCCGCCCCTGCGGCGTCTGCCCCGCCTGCCGGAAGGTGCTGGCGGGCATCCATCCGGACGTGATCACCGTCCGGGACCCAGACCATAAGAACATCGCCGTGGACGTGGTGCGCGCCATCCGGGCAGACGCCTACATCCGCCCCAACGAGGGGCGGCGGAAGGTCTATGTGTTTCCGGACTGCGCCCTGCTGACGGAACAGGACCAGAACGTGTTGCTGAAGGTGGTGGAGGAGGGGCCGCCCTATGCGGCCTTTCTCTTCTGTGCGGAAAATGCCGCTGTGGTGCTCCAGACCCTGCGCTCCCGGTGCGTGGAGCTGAAGCTGCACCCGGCTGCGGAAGGCGGCGGTGAAGAGGTCCAGGCGGCAGAGGCCCTGTGCCGCTGCCTGGCCGCCCGGAAGCGGGGAAAGGTGACGGAGCTGGCGGTGCGGCTGGAGAAAAAGCGCATCACCCGGGAGGACCTGTCCGCCCTGCTGGAGCGGAGCCGGGCCCTGTGCGCGGCGGCGCTGCTGCTGCAATATGGACAGGAACCGGAGGAAAGCTGCCGGGAAATCGCCCCAATTCTCGCGAAAAACTTGACAAAATCCCAAATCATGCGCACAATAGAGCTGTTACAGAAGTATCGCGGGGAGTGCACGTACAACGTGGGAACCGGCCATGTGCTGGGCGCCATCGCGGTGGAATTGGAGGGCATCCTTTGACAGAAGTTATCAGCGTCCGCTTTCGAGGCGGCTGTAAAAATTACTATTTCAATCCAAACGGCAACCAGGTAAAGATGGGAGACCAGGTGATCGTGGAGACCGCCCAGGGCCCGGAATTCGCCACCTGCACGGAGGGGAACCACGAGGTGGAGGACTCCGCCATTGTCAAGCCCCTGAGCCCTATGCTGCGGATGGCCACGGACAGCGACCGCCGCACCGTGGAGCAGAACAAGAAGCGGGAGAGCGAGGCCTTTGACATCTGTGAGAAGAAGATCGCCGCCCACGGGCTGGAGATGAAGCTGGTGAACGTGTCCGCCAGCTTTGACGGCAACAAGATCGTCTTCTACTTTACCGCCGACGGCCGGGTGGACTTCCGGGAGTTGGTGCGGGATCTGGCCGGGGTGTTCCGGGCCCGGATCGAGCTGCGGCAGATCGGCGTCCGGGACGAGGCCAAGATGATCGGCGGTCTGGGGATCTGCGGCAGACCCTTCTGCTGCTCCCAGTTTCTGGACGGGTTCCTGCCCGTGTCCATCAAAATGGCCAAGACCCAGAACCTTAGCCTGAATCCCACCAAAATCTCCGGCACCTGCGGGCGGCTGATGTGCTGCCTGAAATACGAGCAGAACGTCTATGAGGACGCAGCCAAGCGGATGCCCAAGGCAGAATCCTTTGTTCAGACGCCGGACGGCCCCGGCAATGTGAAGAGCGTGGACCTGCTGCGGGAGACCGTGAAGGTCAGCCTGGACAGTGCGCCGGAGCCTTTGAAGTGCTATCACAACTGTGAGGTGTGCGTTCTGCGCAACGGCAAGGGCAGCCGGGAGGGCATCGCCATTCCGGAGCGCCCCGCCCGCTATGTGGAGGAGAAGGAAGAGGACGAGCGGCTGGAATCTCAGACCCTCACCACACCGTTCTATATGGATGACCGGCTGGAGGACGCGCCCGTCCGGGAGAAGATCGGCGGCCCCGGCAGCGGAGAGAGCAA
>NZ_KI271757.1:33696-33899 GCF_000469445.2 Oscillibacter sp. KLE 1745
CCCCCGCCGCAGGCACCGGGGAGGCCGCCGGAGAGGTGGCAAGAGCGGTGAGGGAGCTGAGCAGCCGTCCAGACCCGATTCCGGGAGGCCGGAGCAGCCCGGCAAGCCAGAGGCCAGACGGCCGGAGCAGAAAGAGAGCAGGCCGCGCCCGCCCCGGCAGGAGTCCAGACCCGCCCAGCCGAAGCCGGCGGAGGGTCAGACCG
>NZ_KI271758.1:0-5362 GCF_000469445.2 Oscillibacter sp. KLE 1745
CGGGAGGGCGCCTGCCATGGCTGGGACCACGCCCGGCCTCCTGCGGGACAGCCGCCCGGAGCACCAGATCCCCGCGGGGGGTGGCGCAGCAGCCGCAGCGTCAGCGCACCGCTCCCGTGGGGGGCCGACCATCCAACAACCTCAACCCCGGACGGCCGTCCGGGGATGCGACCAAAAGGAGCTGTCTGTATGATTAAGATCACCACCGACTCCACCTGCGACCTGCCGCGGGATCTGCTGGAGCGATACAATATCACCGTGACCCCGCTGGGGATCATCAAGGCGGGGAAGCTGTACCAGGACGGGGTGGACATCCGCACCGGGGACATCGCCGCCCATGTGGACGCCGGCGGCGAGATCACCACCACCAACGCCGTCAATGTGGCGGACTATGAGGAGCTGTTCCGCCGTCTGATGGAGGAGTATGACGCGGTCATCCACCTGAACATCGGCATGGGCTTTTCCAGCTGCCACCAGAACGCCCGCCTGGCGGCGAAGGAGGTGGACGGCGTGTATGTGGTGGACTCCGCCAACCTGACGGTGGGCCATGGGATGCTGGTGCTGGCCGCCGCAGAGGCCGCGGAGGCCGGGAAGTCTGTGACGGAGATCCTGGCGATGCTGGAGGAGATGATTCCCCGGGTGGAGACCAGCTTTGTGCTGGACCGGCTGGATTACATGAAAAAGGGCGGCCGCTGCTCCACCGCCACGGCCCTGGGTGCCAGCCTGCTGAAGCTCCACCCCTGCCTGGACGTAGTGGACGGCAAGCTGCCGGTGACGAAGAAGTACCGGGGCTCCATCGAGAAGGTGGTGGAGGAGTACGTCCGGGACCGGCTGCGGGACCGCACGGACCTGGACACCCGCCGGGCCTTTCTGGTGGACACCTGCCCGGACGACCACCTGGCCTCCATCGCCCGGGAGGTCCTGCGTCAGGACGGGCGGTTCCAGGAGATCATCGAGGCCAAGGCGGGGTGCACCATCTTCTGTCACTGCGGCCCCGGCACCCTGGGCGTGATCTTCCTGCGGAAGGCGTGAGACCGTGCGCGCTGCGGGCGGCAGGCCCGGCGGCCCGCTTCCCGCGCCCTGGCATCAAACAGAAGAGCCGGCCCCTCTGGGGACCGGCTCTCTTTGCTGGAAATCAGATTTACTTGACGGCGATGGCCTCGATCTCGCAGAGCACGCCCTTGGGCAGCTCTCGCACGGCCACGCAGCTGCGGGCAGGCTTGGAGGTGAAATACTTGGCGTACACCTCGTTGAAGGCGGCGAAGTCGCCCATGTCCGCCAGGAAACAGGTGGTCTTCACCACGCTCTCCAGAGTGACGCCGGCGGCCTCCAGAATGGCGCCCACGTTCTTGCAGCTCTGCTCCGCCTGTGCGGCGATGCCCTCGGGGATAGCGCCGGTAGCGGGGTCCACGGGAATCTGGCCGGAGGTGATGACCAGGTCGCCGAAGGCGTAGCCCTGGGAGTAAGGGCCGATGGCGCCCGGAGCGTTGGGGGTGGAAATCACGGTTTTCATGGGAAAACCCTCCTTTGATCGATTTGGATACCTTCATCATAACATCCGCCGCAGAAAAGTCAACTACCGGCGCTTGTGAAAAAGGGAAAATCGTGGTATACTTTTTTGGAATGTCTTACAGGAAGGGCGGACGGCCCGCCGGAAGGAGAAGAGCAAGTATGAGCGATTTGAGGGAAGTCCTTCAGGAGAACAGCTATCTGCGCCAGAAGCAGCTGATCTTCGCGGACTGCGACCGGTACCAGCGGGCCCGGGTGAGCACGCTGTTGAGCATCGCCGCCGCCGTGGCCGGGGCGGACTACGACGCCCGGGGCCTGACCTATGAGAAGCTCTATGAGATGCGGGAGGTGTTCCTGCTCTCCCGCATCGCCCTGCGGATCCATCGCTGCCCCAGGGCGCTGCAGGTGGTGGACGTCACCACCTGGGAGGACGGCGTCAAGGCCGCCCACATGCAGCGGGTGTATGAGATCACGGACAGGGAGGGGCTTCTGGTGTCCATCCGCAGCGACTGGATTCTGGTAGACCCGCAGACCCGGCGCATCATGCGGCCCGGCACCTTCACAGCCAAGAAGCTGGGCACCTGCCCCAAGGCCATCGACGCTCCGGAGCCCCGGAAGATCCTGCTGCCCCGGGAGGGGGTTGAGGATCTGGGCACCCGGAAGGTGGTCTGGTCCGACCTGGACGGTAACGGCCATGTGTACAGCGGCAACTACGGTGACTTCGTCTGGGACTACCTGCCCGCCGACCTGCAGGAAAAGGTGCCCCGGGAGTTCTTCATCAATTACAGCAAGGAAGCCACCCTGGGCCAGGAGCTGCGGATGGTGGGCTGCCGCAAGGGCGGCGAGTATCTGATGGAGGGCCTGGGCCCGGAGGGCGTCTGCTTCTCCGCCCAGTGCGTGTTTTAAGATGCGGGCGGAACCATTTTCCCTGGGCGGGATGCCGGCCCTCCGCTGGGGGCGGCCCAGCCGGCAGGGGATCCTCTACCTCCACGGCCAGGGCGGAAGCAAGGCGGAGGCTGCGTTCTTTGCCGCCGCGGCGGCGGACGCCGGGTGGCAGACCGTCAGCGTGGATCTGCCCGGCCACGGGGACCGGGAGTCAGAGGCCGCGGCTCTGGTCCCCTGGCAGGTGGTGCCGGAGCTGCGGTGCGCCCTGGCGGAGCTGCGGGGCAGATGGGACCGGGTGGGGCTCTTCGGCTCCAGCCTGGGGGCCTGGTTCGGCCTGCTGGCATATCCGGACGCGCCCCTGGCGGGGGCGCTGTTCCTCTCTCCGGTGGTGGACATGGAGGCCCTGATCCGCAAAATGATGGGCTGGGCCGGTGTCAGTGAGGAGCGGCTGGCCCAGGAGGGGCGCATCCCCACAACGTTCGGCCAGACCCTCTCCTGGGAATATCTGCGATACGTCCGGACCCACCCTGCCCGCCGGTGGCGGACGCCCACGGCCATCCTGTACGGCGCCCGGGACCATCTGACGGACCGGGAGACCGTGGAGGCCTTTGCCGCCCGGAATGGCTGCCGCCTGACTGTGGAGGAGGCCGGAGAGCACTGGTTCCACACGCCGGAGCAGCTGGCGGTGGTGGACCGCTGGCAGCGTGCCTGCCTGGCGGACCTGGAATAAGAGAACAGCGAAGCGCCGCCCCGCATCCGCGGGGCGGCGCTGTGATTTGAAGCGGGAGCAGAGCTCAGAACCCGTACAGCATGGAGCGGCTGATGTCCGCCAGGGAGTGGGCGCCGCACATAGCCATGGTGTCGGCCAGCTCGGCCTTCAGCTTTTCCACATAGGTCTTGACGCCCTCGGCACCGGCACCGTACACCATGGTGACGAAGGGCCGGCCGATCAGCACCGCGTCCGCGCCCAGGGCCAGGGCCTTGAACACGTCCATGCCGGTGCGGATGCCGCCGTCCACCAGAATGGTCATCCGGCCGCCCACAGCGTCCACGATGGCGGGCAGCACCTCTGCGGTAGAGGGGCACTGATCCAGCACCCGGCCGCCGTGGTTGGACACCACGATGCCCTTGGCCCCGGCCTCCAGAGCTTTCTTGGCCCCGGCCACGGTCATGATGCCCTTGACGATGAAGGGCTTCTCCGCCATGGCAACGATCTCGCGCAGCTCCTCCACAGTCTTGCTGCCGGCGGGGGGCGTCATGTTCTTCAGGAAGGGCAGGCCCGCCGCGTCGATGTCCATGGCGATGGCAAAGGGATCTGCGGCCTTCACCAGGTCCATCTTCTGCCGGATGGTCTCCAGGTTCCAGGGCTTGACGGTGGGCACGCCGCAGCCGCCGTTCTTGGCGATGGCCGCCGCAGCGCCCTCCATGACCGCAGGGTCCGTGCCGTCGCCGGTGAAGGCGGCGATGCCCGCTTCAGCACAGGCGGCCACCAGGATGTCGTTATAGGCCAGATCGTTGTACTTGTCCCCGTAGTGGAGCGTCATGGCGCCCACCGGGGCAGCGAAGACCGGCAGGTCCACCGTGCGGCCGAACAAGGTGAAGGAGGTGTCCACCGGCTTGTTCTCGCAGATGGTGTCCATGTTGACGCACAGCTCCTGCCACTTCTGATAGTTACGGATGAAGCCGGTCCCGATGCCCTTGGCGCCGGGGCCGGGGACGGTGTTCCTGCAGGCCAGGCCGTTGCACACGGGACAGGCCTTGCAGTAGGGGCCCATGGCGCCCCGCGCTTGTTCCAGAACTTCCTGATATGTCATAGATTTTCCCCTCCGAATTGTTTTCCGAAAACCGCGGCACGCCGCGGAAGGCTACCTTGATTGTACTCCCTTTGAGAGAAAAAGGCAACCTTTGGCAGAGAAGTTCCCGGGCGCAAAAAGAGGCTGGAAAAATTTTTTGTTTTCCTGCAACATACGGCCCGCCTTTCCGTCTGAATAGGCAGAGGCCCCGGTTTGGAAGCGGGGCGTGAAAAGGAGGGTATTGGAATGAAAAGAGGCTTTGCGTGGCTGCTGACGCTGCTGGCGCTGCTGGGTCTGCTGTCCGGCTGCGGCGGTGGTGGTGATACGACTGCGTCGGACACCGCCTCCAACAGCGCCGCCACGGAGGGGGCGGACGACCCGGGCGGCTCCTACGGCGCCTGGGCGGAGGCGGAAGTGGCTGAGGACTCCGGCGGTACGGCGGAGGACGGTGCCTCCGACCGTCTGGAAAACGCCAAGATGATCTACACCGCCCGGATGGAGGTGGAGACCACCGCCTTCGACACCGCCGACGCGGACCTGCGGACGCTGGTGAAGGTCCTGGGGGGCTATTTTGAGCAGGCGGCGGTCCATGACTACGGCAGCGGCTATCGCTCCGGCGACTACAAAGTGCGCATCCCCGCGGATCAGTTCCAGCCTTTCCTGGACCGGGTGGGGACACTGTGCCACGTCACCTATCAGGAGCAGACCAGCGAGAACGTCAGCGAGGCGTACTACGACGCGGAGAGCCGCCTGGCCACTCAGAGGACCAAGCTGGAGCGGCTGCAGAACCTGCTGGCCCAGGCGGAGAATATGGAGGACATCATCACCATCGAATCCGCCATCTCCGACACGGAGCTGGAGATCGAGCGGCTCACCGGTACCCTGCGGCAGTATGACGCCCTGGTGGACTACGCCACTGTCTATCTCTCCCTCCAGGAGGTGTACCAGCTCTCCAATGTGGAGGAGCCGGCTACCAGTTTTGCAAGCCGCATGGGCGCGGCCTTTGCCTCTGGCTGGCGGGGGTTTGTGGGCGCACTGGAGAGTCTGGCCGTGGCCCTGGCCTACGGCTGGGTGTGGCTGCTGCTTCTGGCGGCGGTTGGCACCGTGGCGGGCCGCCTTCTCTGGAAGAGGAGGCGCAGGGAGCGGCAGGCCGCCTCCAAGGAGTCGGAGAACAA
>NZ_KI271758.1:5462-13743 GCF_000469445.2 Oscillibacter sp. KLE 1745
CAGGCCGCCTCCAAGGAGTCGGAGAACAAGCCGTAAGACAGAACGGAACAAACAGCGCATCCGGCGTTGGATGCGCTGTTTTCCTGCCGGATTTTTGAAAATGATGTGGATTTTTGACGGATGATATTCCGTTTTGTGTTCGCTGTCGGGCATACACCGCGCCGCCGTGGCACATACTAGCGGGGATCACGGAGGTGGAGCATGAATCGGATTTCATCCAATTATGAGGAAAATGTGCAATGGTTCAACGACGTGCTAGGGGCAGGCCGCAGCTGCGACATGGTATGTCGGGACCTGTATGTGGGCGGCCGGCGGGCCCGGTTCTGGGTCATCGACGGCTTCGGCGGGGACGCCATCCTGGAGCGGATGGGGGCCTTCTGGCTGTCGCTCCAGCCGGAGGCGGTGCAGGGCCTGACGGAGATGCAGCAGTTCGCGGACCGCTATGTGACCTTTATGGAGGTGAACGTCAGCTATGACCGGGATGACATCGTCACCTCCGTGCTGATGGGCAAAAGCCTGCTGGTGATGGAGGGGCTGTCCGGCGCGGCGCTGATCGACGCCAAGGAGTATCCCAGCCGCAGCGTGGGAGAGCCACCGGACGGCAAGGTCCTCCGGGGCTCTCACGACGGATTCATTGAGGCGGTGGTGCCCAACATGGCCATGCTGCGCCGCCGCATCCGGGATCCCCACCTGACCATGGAGGGGCTGAAGGTCGGCCAGCGGACCCACAGCGACGTGGCGCTGTGCTACCTGGATGACCGGGTGGACCACGCCCTGCTGGACGAGCTGCGCCACAAGCTCCAGAACATCCAGGCCAACTCCCTCACCATGGCGCAGGAGAGCGTGGCGGAGGCCATCCGCCCCAAGCAGTGGTACAACCCCTTCCCAAAGGTGCGGTACACTGAGCGGCCGGACACCGCCGCCGCCTGCGTCATGGAGGGCAGCATCATCCTGATGGTGGACAACTCTGCGGCGGTGATGATCCTGCCCACCACCTTTTTTGACTTTACCCAGGAGGCCAATGACTTCTATTTTCCCCCGCTGGTGGGCACGTATCTGCGGGTCCTGCGGGTGACGGTGTTCCTGATCTCCCTGCTGATTACCCCTGCCTGGTACCTGATGGTCAGCTCGCCGGGGCGCCTGCCGTCCTGGCTGGATTTCCTCTCCTCCCCGGAGCCGGCGGCGCTGTCTCTGCTGTCCCAGCTGCTGGTGGTGGAATTCCTGATCGACGTGCTGAAGCTGGCGTCCCTGAACACGCCGGATACGCTGTCCAACTCCTTCTCCATGCTGGGGGCCTTGATCCTGGGTGATTTTGCCGTGCAGGCCGGATGGCTGGGGCCGGAAGTACTGGTGTATATGGCATTCGTCTCCGTGGCGGGCTTCGCCCAGCCCAGCTATGAGCTGGGGTACGCCTTCAAGCTGCTGCGGGTGGCGCTGCTGCTGCTGACAGCGGCCTTCGACGTCTGGGGATTCTGCCTGGGGTTCGTGGGCATCCTGGTCCTGCTGGCCACCACAAAACCCCTGGTGGGCCACGGGTATCTCTATCCCCTGATCCCCTTCAACGGCAAGGCGCTTCGCCGGCTGCTGGTGCGGGAACCCATCAATCGGGACAACACCTGAGAGACCCGCGCCTCCCCGCACGCGCCGGACAGGATTCTGTCCGGCGCGTTTTTTACCCGAAAGCAGAAAATTTTTCAAACTGTGGCATTTCCAACCTCTTTTGGAAAAAATGGGCGCTCTGATGAAACGGACTGCGGGGACAAAAGCCCACCCCGGTGCGTTTGACGAGGAGAGAAGGGACTCATATCACGGATCATCATGAACTTCTACACCCCTTCAGATTTGGATGGAGGGGAAATTTGAACAGGCGGGAGAGATGCAGCCGGCGGAGAGAAATGAGGGGCCGCCACAGCTGCTCCGGTGGCCGGACGGCCCGGCTGCCGTCTTTGCAGCCGCGCTGGAGACGGCCGTGCGTGCCTGCATGGCGCCGCCCGGCGGGGGGAAACTGTTTTTCGCCGACTTGACGAAATTTCCGGCTGTTTTTTCACTCTCCTGCCCAAAACGGGGAATGTGCCAAAATTTTTGTTGTATTGCACCGGCAAAGGTTGTATAATTTCTACATTAGGCATCCCCGGCGGCCGGTGGGACTGGCCGCGGCAACAGCACAACATAAGGAGTGGAACAAACATGAGCTATTCTGTACAAAACATCCGCAACGTCTGTCTGCTGGGCCACAGCGGAAACGGCAAGACCGCCCTGGCAGAGAGCCTGCTGTATATGACCGGGGCCATCGACCGGATGGGCCGGGGCGCGGACGGGAATACGGTCTGCGACTATGATCCGGAGGAGACCAAGCGGCAGATCTCCATCTCCACCGCTGTGGCGCCGCTGGAGTACAAGGGGTGCCGGATCAACGTGCTGGACACGCCGGGCGCGTTCGACTTCGCCGGCGAGGTGATCGAGGCTCTGCGGGCCGCCGACGCCGCCATCATCGTCTGCTCCGCCAAGGACGGCGTGTCCGTGGGCCTGGAGAAGGCGTGGAAATACTGCGAGGAGCGGAATATGCCCCGCTTTATCTATATCTCCAAGACCGACGAGGACAACAGCGACTACAACGCCACCTTCGAGGCTCTGCGGGCCCGGTTCGGCAACAAGATCGCGCCTCTGGTGGTGCCCATCTGGGACGAGGGCAAGAAGGTCACCGGCATCATCGACGTGCTGAACAAGCGCGCCTATGAGATGCAGGACCAAAAGCGGGTGGAGATCGAGATCCCCGAGGGCAAGGACGCCGTCATCGAGGAGTTCAACAACGCCCTGAAGGAGTCCGTGGCCGAAACCAGCGAGGAGTTCATGGACAAGTTCTTCGGCGGCGAGGACTTCACCTACGCCGAGATGATTCAGGGCCTGCGCCAGGGCGTGCGGGAGTTGAGCCTGTTCCCCGTGCTGTGCGGCTCCGCTGTCAACTGCATGGGCAGCCTGATGCTGCTGGACGACATCGTGGACCTGCTGCCCAACCCCATGGAGGGCAACTATCACAAGGCCACCCGCCAGGACGGCGAGACGGAGCCCTTTGTGGTCTCCCCCGGCGGCGTGCCTACGGCCTTCGTGTTCAAGACCGTCTCTGACCAGTACGGCAAGTACAGCTTCGTCAAGGTGCTCTCCGGCACCCTGACGCCGGATCTGCCCATGGTCAACGCCCGCACCGGCGTCTCTGAAAAACTGGGCCGCCTGTACACCATGCGGGGCAAGAAGGCCACCGAGGTGAAGGAGCTGGGCTGCGGCGACATCGGCGCCATCGGCAAGATGGAGAAGGTCAAGACCGGCGATACCCTGTGCGACGCCCGGAAGGTCGTCGCCCTGAAGGAACTGCCCTTCGCAGAGCCCTGCTATTCCGTGGCCATCGTGCCCAAGACCCGGGGCCAGGAGGACAAGATCGCCCAGGGCCTGGCCCGTATGAACGAGGAGGATCCCACCTTCTCCGTCACCAACAACGCCGAGACCCACCAGATGGTGCTCAACGGCTCCGGCGACATGCAGGTGGATGTGCTGGTCAGCAAGCTGAAGAGCCGCTTCAATGTGGAGGCGGATCTGAAGCCCGTGCGGGTGCCCTATCGGGAGAAGATCCGCAAGACTGTCCAGAAGCAGGGCCGCCACAAGAAGCAGACCGGCGGCAGCGGCCAGTTCGGCGACGTGTGGATCCGGTTTGAACCCCAGACGGAGCAGGACGACATGATCTTCGCCGAGGAGGTCTTCGGCGGCAGCGTGCCCAAGAACTTCTTCCCTGCGGTGGAGAAGGGCCTGCGGGAGGCCTGCGCCCACGGTCCCCTGGCGGGCTATCCCGTGGTGAACCTGAAGGCCGTGCTGTACGACGGCTCCTACCATCCGGTGGACTCCTCCGAAATCGCCTTTAAGACCGCGGCGCAGCTGGCCTACAAGGCCGCCCTGCCGGAGGCCAACCCGGTCCTGCTGGAGCCGGTGGGCGAGCTGAAGGTCACTGTGCCCGACAGCTACATGGGCGACGTCATCGGCGATCTGAACAAGCGCCGGGGCCGCGTCATGGGCATGGATCCCACCGGCGACGGCAACCAGGTGATCTCTGCGGAGGTGCCCATGGCTGAGATGGGCAGCTACGCCATCGATCTGCGGTCTATGACGCAGAGCCGCGGCAGCTTCACCTTCCACTTCGTCCGCTACGAGGACTGCCCGCCTGCGGCCCAGGAGAAGGCCATCGCGGAGGCGAAGGCGCTCCAGGCGGCGGAGGAAAGATAACGCACATTTGCAAAAACCAAAACGGCGGGGAGCAAACTCCCCGCCGTTTCTGTAAGCAGAAATGCCACAAGCTGTTAATTTGTATGAAAGGAGCGGGCACATGTATCAATATAAATACATTCCGGTGGATACCGGTGGCGGATTTCTGTCTGGCTCCCGGGAGCACCGGGAGCTCATCGACAAATACGCCGCCGAGGGATGGCGGTATATAGGATTTTTTCCGGTGAGCTTCACGGGGCACGGCGGGATTAGCCAGGTGGACCTGATCTTTGAACGGGAGTCGTAAATTGCCGACTTAAAATCCAGGAAAAGTTTTCTATTAGTTGCAAAAGCAACTTCAAAATATTAGAATATCCTGTTATACTCAAACTGTCCCAAGGGGACTGAGGAAAAAAGGCTTTCAAAAAAGATAAGTATAAAAGGAGGACATTTACTATGAAGAAGTGGGTCTGCTCTGTCTGCGGTTATGTTTATGAGGGCGAGAATCCCCCCGAGAAGTGCCCCCAGTGCGGTGTTCCCGCCTCCAAGTTCACCGAGCAGAAGGGTGAGCTGAGCTGGGCTGCCGAGCATGTGGTCGGCGTGGGCAAGTCCTTCGGCGAGTCTGTTCCCGCCGAGGTCCAGAAGGAGATCATCGACGGTCTGAACGCCAACTTCACCGGCGAGTGCACTGAGGTCGGCATGTATCTGGCCATGTCCCGCGTGGCATATCGTGAGGGCTATGCCGAGATTGGTGAGTATTGGCGCCGGGCCGCTCTGGAAGAGGCCGAGCACGCTGCCAAGTTTGCTGAGCTGCTGGGCGATGTGGTGACCGACTCCACCAAGAAGAACCTGGAGATGCGGGTCGAGGCCGAGAACGGCGCCACCCTGGGCAAGTTCGAGCTGGCCAAGCTGGCCAAGCAGTACAACCTGGACGCCATCCACGACACCGTGCATGAGATGGCCCGCGACGAGGCCCGTCACGGCAAGGCGTTCGAGGGCCTGCTGAAGCGGTACTTCGGCTGATTCGAAAAGTCCATACGGCAAATCCCCCCGGCCGCCGGCCGGGGGGATTTTTATAAAAAGAGAGGTAAGACCGTTCGCGCCGCACGAAACTAATCAGAATCTGTAACATCTTTCAAGGCCCTGAGGGGCGCTTGCTTTTCTGCTCCCATATACATGAACTGATGTTGGTTGATCTGGTCATACATCAATTTCGGTTAACATGCAGGCAGAAAGAGAGGCTTGCGTGTGATGATCTCCTATGACAGCCTGCGGGACAAAATGAAGGAAAAAGGCATCTCTCAATACGCCCTGATTAGGCGCTGGCACATCAATCCAGCCCAGATCACCCGCCTGAAGCGGAATGAGAGCGTCAGCCCCCACACCATTGAGATGTTCTGCAAGATCCTGAAGTGTGAGGTGGGGGACATTATGCGGCATATTCCGGACGGGAAAGCGTAACGGCAGAGCAGGCCGCACGCTCTGCCGTTTTTTGCCGTCCCCGGCCCGATTCTACGCTCCGCAGACAAAATTCAAGGGCGGGGGGTGGTCAAACAGCCTGATTTGCGGTATGCTGAGGCCAGAGAGGAGGGAGGCCCATGGATGCCGGAAAGACAGGCGCCTATCTGGCGGCGCTGCGGAAAGCCCGGGGCATGACCCAGCAGGAGGCGGCGGATCAGCTGGGTGTCTCCAACAAGACCGTGAGCAAGTGGGAAAACGGCGCGGGGCTGCCGGATATCACCGTGCTGCCTGCCTTGGCGGAGCTGTACGGCGTCACCGCCGATGACATCCTGGCGGGAGAGACCTTGCGGGGCCGGCCAGCGGAGGCCCAGGGACCGGCACGGCGGCGCCTCCTGCTGCTGCGGCTGCGGACCCGGTTCGACCTCTGTTTCATCGGCAGCCTGGCGCTGGGTGTGCTGGCGGCATTCCGGGTGGCCTATGTCAGTCTGGCGGCCTGGCCGCTGTCGGTGGGCCTCTTATGGATCGGCTATGTGCTGGCTGTCCATCCGGCCCGGTACGGTGATATATCGTTGGATGCTAAAATTTGGGAAAACCTGTACCGCAAGCTGCTGGCCGCCTCCGCCGTCCAGTGGTGGGCCCTGCTGCGGCTGGTGCGGCTGGGCAGGCTGGAGGTGGACTTTGCGGAGATGCGGTACTACGACACCATGCAAGCCTGGAAGCCGCTGCTCTTCGCCGTGGGGCTGGCGCTGCTGTGCGCCGTGCTGGAGCGGGCCCTGCGCCGCCGGGCGGGGGCGGATGCCTCTTTGCTGTGGATACCGGAGCGGCTGCGGCCAATGCTCCACCGGAGCGGCGGCTTCCTGCGGCGGACCCGGCGGCTCTGGCTGGTGTGGCTGGCGTGGGCGGTACTTCTGGCGGGGCTGTGGTTCCTGGCGGACGGCCAGCTGGACCGGGTGTTGGCGCCCTGGATCGCCCGATATGGGGAAGAGCTGGTCCGCGACGGGTTCCCGGAGAGTTGGACCATCCTGCGGGGGCGGCTGGAGGCGGATGTGGCACTCTGGCTCCGGCTGCGGCAGGGGGTGCTGATCGCCGGCGCCGTCTCCGGGGCTGGCGTGCTGGTTTGGACGCTGCTACATTGGAAAAAGCGGCGCCCCCCTCTTGCGGAGGAGGGCGAAACATGATAGAATCTCTCCGGCGAAGAATAAGGGGAGAAGTGTATGTATCACTATATTTTCTTTGATTTGGACGGCACGCTGACAGACTCCAAGGAGAGCATCCTCAACAGCCTGCGGTATGCCTTTGACAAGCTGGGGGAGCCGGTGCCGCCGGAGAGCACCCTCATCAAATTCATCGGCCCGCCCCTGCAGGACTCCTTCGCGGAATTCTGCGGCTTTTCGGCGGAGCGGGCCGCGGAGGCCATCGCCGCCTTCCGGGAGCGGTACGAGCCTGTCGGCAAGTTTGAGAACATGGCCGCCCCCGGCATGGCGGACCTGTGCGCCCGGCTGAAGGCCCGGGGCTATGTGCTGGCTCTGGCCTCCTCCAAGCCGGAGAGCCTGTGTGTGCCCATTTGCGAGAAGTTCGGCTTCACGCCGTCTCTGGCTGTTGTGACGGGCAGCCCGCCCGTGGGGGACTGGAGCAAGGCGGACGTGATCCGGGAGACTATGCGCCGCCTGGAGCTGAGGGAGGCCCACAAGCCGGAGATCCTGATGGTGGGGGACCGGAAGTTCGACGTGCTGGGCGCCAAGGCGTGCGGCATCGCCTGCGCGGGTGTGGAGTTCTTCGGCTACGCCGCCCCCGGCGAGCTGGCGGAGAGCGGCGCTGTGGCCGTGGTCCGGACACCGGAGGAGCTGGAGCAGTTCATCCTGACCCATTGAATGCGAAAAAAGAGGCGGCGCCCATGGGGCGCCGCCTCTTTCAGGCGCTTCGGTATTCAGCCGACGGTTTCCGCCTCGAGGACTTCCGGCAGGGTCAGGCCCTCACCAGTGAGATCGGCGGTGAGGATGGGGTCGATGGGCACCGCCAGATACATACTATTGCCGTAGACATAGGCGCCGGAGGTAACGGCTACCGCCTGACCGTAGACGTTCAGCAGGGCGCCGCCGCTGCTGCCCTCGGAGATGTCGGCGGTGCTCATGACGCAGGGCAGGGCGTACCGCTCCACATCCCGCTGCGTGGCGCTGACGATGCCGGAGCTGACTGCCAGCCCCAGGCCCAGGGGATTGCCGATGGCGTAGACCGTGTCGCCCGCCCGCAGGTCTCCGGTGCCGGAATCCGCGATGTCCAGCGCGGCAAAAGCAGAGGTGTCGTGTCCCTTCAGGGCGGCGTGGGAGACGCGGATCACCGCGATATCGATGTCCGGATCGTAGTAGATGACCCGCTCCACTTCATATACATCCCCGGTGGAGAGCGTGGCGGTGGCAGAGACCGCGTCCGCGATGGAGTGGTAGTTGGTGATGGCCAGCCCGTCCTCCGTGATGAAGAAGCCGCTGGCCTCGCCGGTGACAAGGCCCTCGTCCCGGTACGCCTCCGTCTCATAGGTGTCCAGACGGAACACGGCGGCCGCGCAGCGGTCCGC
>NZ_KI271758.1:13843-27776 GCF_000469445.2 Oscillibacter sp. KLE 1745
GGCCGCGCAGCGGTCCGCCACCTGCCGGGCGGTGAGGGCGGGGGTCAGCAGGCCCAGGGCGTTGGCCGCGGCCCGGGAGACGGTCCCCTGGCTCACCAGGCGTCCGATCACTGTGGCGCTGCCGTCCCGGTAGGAGAAGGACAGGGCATCCGCCGCCATCTCAAACAGGTCCCCCTGGGTCAGGGTGCCGGTATAGGCGATGGGGAAGAGGCCGATCCGCTGGGCGAAACCCGCGGCGTCGGCAATGGTAAAGTCGCCCGCCTTGTCGGAATACCCCAGCATCCGCAGCAGGAAGGCGCTCCAGGCGTTGGCGGTGAGGGCCGCGTCCGGCCGGAAGGCTGTCGCCGTGACGCCGGTGATCCAGCCCTGCCGGGCGGCGTAGTTCACCTCCTGGGCGATGGAGGCGGGAACATCCCGGAAGCCGGCCAGCCAGTTGTCCGCCGCGGCGGCCTGTTCTGCCCCGGCCAGATGCACCAGCAGCACGGCCGCCTGTGCCCGGGTGGCGGGGGCGTCCAGATTATATGTAGAGTCGATCAGTCCCAGGGTGGAGAGGGTGTCCGCGGCCCGGGCCGCCTCCCCCTCCAGAGCGGAGGCGGCGGGGATCACGCTCACCGTCAGGACAAGGACACAGAGGAGCGAAAGAAGTCGTTTTTTCATGGGGTAGCCTCCAAATCTTGAGAATGGCTCCATTTTAGCACCGGGCAGAGCGCTTGGCAAGGCCCGGTCCCTTTACTGCCCGGGCCGATTTGGGCGTTCCCAAGACTCTCTTGGCGGAAAAGACGGAACAGAACGGTATATAAAAGGCCCCGCTGCCGCACATGAGGGCCTTGGTTCCACTATTCTGTATATTGGGATCACGCGCTTCTGCCCTTCAGAAAAGAACGCATCAGCATCGCGATCATGCCAATCATGAGATAGCAGACGCAATACAACAAAAACGCTGTTTCACCCATCGCAAAGAATAGCCACGCCCCTGCCAGAAATAATCCCGCGACAACAATTGGAAGGGGCCACAGCCGCTTGATGTCCTTTCCTGCAAATACGCCGCATACAGCAGAAAATATGGGATTGACCCCAAAGAACAGCAGAAGGCAGACGGCCATTCCCGCGCTGCCTGCAAATGTTGCTGCCAACCACGGACAGCCTATCATCAACAGCATTGCCAATATAGACCAGAAGATCAATGGTTTCATGTGGATGGCCTCCCTTTTATACGGAAATGGTTGCTTTTCTATATGATATCATATACGTCTGGCTGCTTCAAGGTTTGGAAGCGGGCCCCTTCAGCGAAAGCGCCGGAGCTGCCCGTCCGTCCGGAGGAGGCGGGGGAGCAAGGCCCGTCTCACTGGACAGGCGGGCCAAAGTCTGCTATACTGAATCTACCTTTTGGAAAGGAAGCGGCCCATGGCGGAGCGATTGGCGGAGGACCTCTGGCGGCTGGACATCCCCTTGGTGGGGAACCCGCTGAAAAACTTGAACAGCTATTTGCTGACCGGAGAGCGGAGCCTGCTGATCGACACGGGCTTCCGCCAGCAGTCCTGCCGCGAGGCCATGGAGCGCCAGCTGGCGGAGACGCACGTGGACCGGGACCGGCTGGACATTTTCTGCACCCACCTCCACAGCGACCACACGGGGCTGGCGCCGGAGCTGATCCGCCCCGGCTGCCGGATCTATATCGGGGAGATCGACAGCCCCGGCGTGAAAAACGCCTCGGATCCGTCCTGTTGGAAGCGGCTTTACGGGGAATATGTGCGGGACGGCTTCACCCAGGCGGAGATGGAGGCCCTGTGGGGAGACAATCCGGCCCAGACGGCGGCCCCGCTCTGGCGGGAAGGGCTCTATACGGAGCTGCAGGACGGCGCGGCGCTCCATTACGGCGGCCGTATGCTGCGGTGCGTGCTGACGCCGGGCCACACGCCGGGGCACCTGTGCCTGTATGACCCGGCCCGCCGGCGGCTGTTCTGCGGCGACCATGTGCTGTTTCACATCACGCCCAACATCTGCCGCTGGCAGGGAGTGGAGGACTCTTTGGGGGACTATCTCAGCAGTCTGGACAGGACGGCCGCTCTGGACACAGCGGAGCTGTATCCCGCCCACCGGGCGGAGACCGGGGACCTGCGGCAGCGGACGGCGGAGCTGAAGGCCCACCACGCCCGCCGGCTGGAGGACACCCTGCGGACCGTGGAGAAGGCGCCGGGCCTCACCGCCTATCAGATCGCAGGCCGGATGCGTTGGAGCATCCGCTGCCGGAACTGGGCGGATTTTCCCCTGGCGCAGAAGTTCTTTGCCGTGGGAGAGGCCCTGGCCCATCTGGACCATCTGGAGGCCCAAGGGCGGGTCTTCCGCCAGGAGATACATGGAAAACGGGTATATTTCGCCGGCGTGGGCGACAAAATATGAATGATAAAGGAGATGCTTCAAATGGAAGTGAAAGAGATTCTGAGCAAGTGCGACCACACTCTGCTGGCCCAAACGGCCACCTGGAAGGAGATCCGGGCCATCTGCGACGATGGTATGAAGTACGGCTGCGCCAGCGTCTGCATCCCTGCCAGCTATGTCAAGCAGGCGGCGGAGTATGTGGCGGGAAAGCTGCCCATCTGCACGGTGATCGGCTTCCCCAACGGGTATGACACCACCGCCGCCAAGTGCTTCATGGCCACGGACGCCGTGGAGAACGGCGCCGAGGAGGTGGACATGGTCATCAACCTGGGCTGGGTGAAGGATCAGAAGTGGGACGACCTGCTCGCCGAGATCAAGGCCGTGAAGGCCGCCTGCAAGGGCAAGCTGCTGAAGGTCATCATCGAGTGCTGCTTCCTCACAGACGAGGAGAAGATCAAGATGTGCGAGATCGTCACCGCCTCCGGCGCGGAGTATATCAAGACCTCCACAGGCTTCGGCACCGGCGGCGCCACCCGGGAGGACGTGGCCCTTTTCGCCAAGCACGTGGGCCCCAACGTGAAGATCAAGGCCGCCGGCGGTATCGCCGACCTGAAGGACGCGGAGGACTTCATCAACCTGGGTGCCTCCCGCCTGGGCACCAGCCGCATCGTCAAGGCCGTGAAGGCCATGGAAGAGAAATAAGGAGGAAATGAAAGCATGGGAACTCCCCATAACGAGGCGGCCCAGGGGGCCTTTGCCAAGACCGTTCTGATGCCCGGCGATCCGCTGCGGGCCAAATTCATCGCGGAGACCTTTCTGCAGGACGCGAAGCTGGTGAACAACGTCCGGGGCGTCCAGGGCTACACCGGCACCTATCAGGGCACGCCTGTGTCCGTCATGGCCTCCGGCATGGGGATGCCCTCCATCGGCATTTACTCCCATGAGCTGTTCCACTTCTATGATGTGGACAACATCATCCGGGTGGGCAGCGCCGGTGCCATCTCCCCCCAGCTGAAGGTGCGGGACGTGGTGTTCGGCCAGGGCTCCTGCACGGACTCCAACTACGCCCACCAGTTCGGCCTGGGCGGCACCTTCGCCCCCATCGCGGACTTCACCCTGCTGGAGACCGCCGTGACGGTAGCCCGGAAGCTCGGCATCGAGCCCCATGTGGGCAGCCTGCTCAGCTCCGACGTGTTCTACAACAAGGCGGGCAACACTCTGGACTGGGGCAAGATGGGCGTGCTGGCCGTAGAGATGGAGAGCGCGGCCCTGTACTGCAACGCCGCCGAGGCGGGCAAGCGGGCCCTGGCCATCTGTACCATCTCCGACAGCTTGATTACCGGCGAGGAGCTGCCTGCCGCCGACCGCCAGACCACCTTCACCCAGATGATGGAGATCGCCCTGGGCGTTGCTGTGGAGATGGAGAAGAAGTAAGGCGAGTTCAAAAAAGAAGAATCAGTCCCCGCGGCCACGCGGGGGAAGCATGAAGGGGGACGTTGAGTCCCCCTTCATAGTTGATCGGCCCGCCGCAGCGGCGACTTTCGGCAAAGGTGAAAGCGGGAGGCCCGCCGGCAAAGCCGCCGGGCCGGGACGCGGAGCATCTTTTCCATATTTTCCCGGTCCGGCACAGGCCGAGCCTCTCCGGGAAATGACCGGTGACAATGGAAACAGAGCCGTGACAAACCACAGCAAAAATTTTGCAGAATTGGTTCTGCTTTTTACAAAACCGTAAAAAAGATATCCGAAATTCATAAAAATTTCAACAAAATGTGGCGAAAAAGAAAACAATTTGGAAATGCGGTTGCAATCCTCAGGAAGAGTTGTTATAATGGGCCTGACCCGTTGAGGTCATCCTGCGCGGAGAGATTTTCGCGCGGATAACAAAACGAAGGAAGGTAGATTCCAATGAAGAAGTTTCTTGCATTGCTCCTGGCATTGGTGATGTCCCTGTCCCTGGTCGCCTGCGGCGGCGGGGACGACACCGCCGCTGACGGGGGCGCCGATGCGGAGGATGGCGGCAACGCCGAGACCGCCGCTTATCAGGTGGCTATGATTACTGACTACGGCGATATCACCGACCAGTCCTTCAACCAGACCACCTATGAGGCCTGCCAGGAGTTCTGTGACGCCGAGGGCCTGCAGTTCGAGTACTACAAGCCCGCCGGTGACTCCACCGCCGAGCGTGTGGCCATGGTGGACGCCGCTGTGGCTGACGGCTACAACGTCATCGTGATGCCCGGCTACGCCTTTGCCGAGACCATCAAGGAGACCGCGGAGCTGTATCCCGACGTGACCTTCATCGCGCTGGACGTGGCGCAGGGCGATCTGGGCGAGGACTACACCGTGCCCTCCAACGTGTACTGCGCTGTGTATCAGGAAGAGCTGTGCGGCTACATGGCCGGCTACGCCGCCGTGAAGCTGGGCTACACCCACCTGGGCGTGCTGGGCGGCATGGCCGTTCCCGCCGTGCAGCGGTTCGGCTATGGCTTCGTGCAGGGCGCTGACGCCGCTGCCGTGGAGATGGGCATCGCCGACCAGGTCGTGATGGAGTATGCCTACGGCAACCAGTTCTATGGCGACAGCGATATCACCGCCTACATGGACAACTGGTATCAGACCCTGGGCGTGGAGGTCGTCTTCGCCAGCGGCGGCGGCATCTACACCTCCGCGGCTGAGGCTGCTGCCAAGGTCGGCGGCAAGCTGATCGGCGTGGACGTGGACCAGTCCGCCAACATCGACACCTATGGCGAGGGCATGTGCGTGACCTCCGCCATGAAGGGTCTGGCCGAGACCGTCAAGCACATGCTGGGCGAGGTCGTGGCAGGCAACTTTGCCAACTACGGCGGCCAGGTGGAGACCCTGGGCCTGGTGAACGGCGATGATCCCACCGCCAACTATGTCCAGCTGCCCATGGAGACCACCCAGTGGGGCGACGGCTTCACCCAGGACGACTATAAGGCCCTGGTGAAGGCCATGTACGACGGCGATGTCACCGTTTCCAACGACATCTCCGCCATGCCCGCAACCACCATCACGGTGAACTTTGCCGGCAACATCAAGTAAGGATCAGAGTCTTTGCAGGAAGAGGACGGGAGCAATCCCGTCCTCTTTTTTTGCCTCTGGACAAATTTTACAAAACAAACCTGATATTCCTGCATTTTTTCTTTGAAATATTCCGGAAGATATAGTACAATAAATACACTATACAAGAGGAGGAGGGCGGTAAGCTTGGAACAGCCATATGCCATTGAAATGCTGAATATCACCAAGCGCTTTCCGGGAATTGTCGCAAACGACAACATCACGCTCCAACTGAAGCGGGGCGAGATCCACGCGCTGTTGGGAGAAAACGGCGCCGGAAAGTCCACGCTGATGAGCGTGCTGTTCGGCCTGTACCAGCCGGAGGAGGGCGTCATCAAAAAAGACGGCCAGGTGGTGCAGATCAAGGACCCGAACGATGCAAACGCACTGGGGATCGGCATGGTCCACCAGCACTTCAAGCTGGTGGAATGCTTTTCCATTTTAGACAACATCATCCTGGGCGTGGAACCCTGCAAGAACGGCTTCCTGCAGAAGCAGGAGGCCCGGGAGAAGGTCCTGGCCCTGTCGGAGAAGTACGGCCTGCAGGTGGACCCGGACGCACTGGTGGAGGATGTCACCGTGGGCATGCAGCAGCGCACGGAGATCCTGAAGATGCTCTACCGGGACAATGAGATCCTGATCTTCGACGAGCCCACCGCTGTGCTGACGCCGCAGGAGATCGACGAGCTGATGCAGATCATGAAGAATCTGGCGGCAGAGGGCAAATCCATCCTGTTCATCTCCCACAAGCTGAATGAGATCATGTCCGTGGCGGACCGCTGCACGGTCCTGCGGAAGGGCAAATACATTGGCACGGTGAACATCGCCGAGACCAGCCGTGAAGAGCTGTCCCGCATGATGGTGGGCCGGGACGTGGAGTTCGCAGTCCACAAGGAGCCCTCCAAGCCCAAGGATCCCATCCTGGTGGTGGAGGGTATGACCGTGGCCTCCAAGCTCCATAACAACAATGCTGTGAAGAATATCTCCTTTACGGTCCGGGCGGGAGAGATTGTCTGCATTGCCGGTATTGACGGCAACGGCCAGACGGAGCTGATCTACGGCCTGACGGGCCTGGAGCCCCTGGAGTCCGGCAAGATCACGCTCTGCGGCCAGGATATCACCCGCGCCCCCATCCGGCAGCGGTCTCTGCTGGGCATGAGCCACATCCCGGAGGACCGCCACAAGCACGGCCTGGTGCTGGACTACACCCTGGAGGACAACATGGTGCTCCAGCGGTACTTTGAGCCTCAGTTCGTCAGCAAGGCGGGCTTCCTGAAGCGCAAGGCCATCCGCGAGTACGCCAACCGCCTGATCGAGCAGTACGACGTCCGCTCCGGCCAGGGGCCTGTCACAGTGGCCCGCAGCATGTCCGGCGGCAACCAGCAGAAGGCCATCATCGCCCGGGAGATCGACAAGGACCCGGAGCTGCTGATCGCCGTGCAGCCCACCCGCGGCCTGGACGTGGGCGCCATCGAGTATATCCACAAGCAGATCGTGGCCCAGCGGGACGCCGGCAAGGCGGTGCTGCTGGTGAGCTTGGAGCTGGACGAGGTCATGTCCCTGTCCGACCGTATCCTGGTGATCTATGAGGGCGAGATCGTGGGCGAGCTGGACCCCAAGACCACCACGGCGGAAGAGATGGGCCTGTACATGGCCGGCGCCAAGCGGAAGGGGGCTTGAGAAACCATGAGACAAGAAAAATCATCCCTCCTGCGGAACAAGGGATTCCAGTCCCTGCTGGCATCCCTGCTGTGCATCGTGCTGGGCCTGCTGATCGGCTACATCGTGCTGCTGATTATCAACCCCGCCGGCGCGGGAGAGGCCATCCGCACCATTGTGGAGAACTTCCTGTACTATCCCAGCGCCGCGGCCCGGCTGCGGTATCTGGGCAACACGCTGGTGAAGACCGCGCCGCTGCTGATGTGCAGCCTGTCGGTGCTGTTCGCCTATAAGGTGGGCCTGTTCAACATCGGCGCCGCCGGCCAGTACGTCATCGGCGCCGGCGCCAGCCTGTACTGCGCCCTGGGCTTCGGGCTGCCCTGGTACGTGTGCCTGTTGGCGGCTATTGCTGCCGGTGCGGTGCTGGGCGCCATCTCCGGGCTCCTGAAGGCGTACCGCAATGTGAATGAGGTCATCTCCTGCATCATGCTCAACTGGATCAGCCTGTATCTGGTGAACGCCCTGCTGTCCCAGGTGAAGGAGACAGCCAGTCCCTACACCTTCACCCTGAGCAGCACGAATCCCGACGCCATCCTGCCCTCTCTGGGCCTGGGCGCCCTGTTCTCCGACAACCAGTATGTGACCATCGCCATCCCCCTGACGGTGATCGTGGCCGTGGGCATCTGGGTCCTGCTGGAGAAGACCAAGCTGGGCTATGAGCTGCGGGCCACCGGCTGCAACAAGTTTGCGGCCAAGTACTGCGGCATGAAGGAGAAGCGAAACATCATCCTCACCATGGCCATCGCCGGCGGCCTTGCCGGCATGGGCGCGGCCACGCTGTTCCTCACCGGATTCGAGCAGTGGCAGGTCACACAGTCCGCGGTGCCGGCCATGGGCTTCAACGGCATCGCCGCCGCCTTCCTGGGCGGACTGAATCCCATCGGCGCTATCTTCTCCTCGTATTTCATTCAGCACATCACCAACGGCGGCGCGTATGTGGACAAGACCATGTACTCCGCCCAGATCTCTGATCTGATCTCCGCCCTGATTATCTACCTGTGCGGCTTCGTACTGTTCTTCAAGGTCTTTATGAACAGCCGGCTGGACCGGCGGGATGAAAAGCGGCGGGCAAAGGAAGACCGGCCCGGCTCTGAGGAAGGAGGGAAGGCGTAATGTTACTGCTGCTGCAATACACGCTGATTTTCGCCTCCGTCCTGCTGCTGGTGGCGCTGGGCGGCTGCTTCTCTGAACACTCCGGCGTCATCAACATCGGCCTGGAGGGCATCATGGTCATGGGCGCCCTGGGCGGTGCGCTGATGATGAAGTTCCTGCCTGCAGGCACCTCCGCCTTTGTGGTGGTGCTGTTGACGGTGCTGGCCAGTATCCTGCTGGGCATGATCTACTCCCTGCTGCTGGCGGTGGCGGCCGTGAACTTCAAGGCGGACCAGACACTGGTGGGCACGGCCATGAACCTGCTGGGCACCGCCGCGGCCACCGTGTTCGTGAAGGCCATGAACACCGCCGCCGATCCGGACAACGTGTCCTCCACCATCCAGTACCTGGACGGCCGCAAGGCATTCCTGGTGAACATCGGCGGCTTTGAGTTCAACTGGTGCATGCTGCTGGCGGTGATCGCCCTGGTAATCGCCTATGTGGTGCTGTACAAGACCCGCTTCGGCCTGCGGCTGTGCGCCTGCGGCGAGCATCCCCAGGCAGCGGATTCCGTGGGCATCAACGTCTACCGGATGCGCTACGCCGGCGTACTGATCTCCGGCGTGCTGGGCGGCCTGGGCGGCATTGTGTATATCATCGCGGGCGTCAGCGAGTGGAAGTTTGAAAACGGCGTGGCCGGTTTCGGCTTCCTGGCCCTGGCGGTGATGATCTTCGGCCAGTGGAAGCCCACCCGCATCGCCCTGGCGGCGCTGCTGTTCGGCTTCTTCCGGGCCCTGGGCAATGTGTACAGCGGCTTCGACCTGCTGAGCAATCTGAACCTGCCCAGCTCCGTGTATAACATGCTGCCCTATGTCATCTCTCTGGTGGTGCTGGCCTTCACATCTCAGAAGTCCCGTGCCCCCAAGGCGGAGGGCATTCCCTACGACAAGGGCCAGCGGTAATTCCATCACAAAACGGAATTTCACGACAAAATATGCCTCCCTGTTATCGGCTTCGACAACAGGGAGGCTGTTTTTATCCCAGCACGTAGCCCACCAGCAGAGCGGCCAGCAGCAGGGAGAAGGCACTCTGCACCACCTTGCCCAGGAAGCAGTTCCGCAGCCGCAGGCCGCTGCCCTCCAGCACCGCCAGCGTCTGACACAGGACCGAGAGGCCGCCCCAGCCCGCTGCTGCCGCCGCCAGAAGAAAGCCGAAGGCATCAGCTGTCAGCAGGGGCGTCAGGGAGAAGAGCTCCAGCGCCGCCACCAGGACCGCCCCCAGGCGGCCGCCCACGGCGGTGAGAGGCTGCGCCAGCACATAGAAGAACACCACGAAGGCGCACACAGACAGAATCCCGGCAAGCGAGGACCGGACAGCCCCGGTGAAGGCCTCCGCAAAGCTGACAGCCCGGAAAGGAGGACGCCTTGTCAGCTCCTGCCGGGAAGCGGATTTTCCGCTGCCCCGAAACACCAGTCCCGTCAGAAGGGCGGAGAGCACATGGATCAGCCACAGCCACACCCCGGCCCGCACACTGCCGAACACCCCCACGCCCAACACACTGATGAGGAACACCGGATTGGAGTTGTTGCAGAAGGCCAGCAGCCGCTCCGCCTCCTCCCGGGAGACCAGATTTTCCCGGTAGAGGTCTGCTGCCGTCTTGGCGCCGATGGGGTAGCCCCCCACCAACCCCAGCACCAGCGCAGCACTGCCGGCGCCGGGGACCCGGAACAGCGGCTCCATCAGCCCCGCCAGCCAGGGGGCGGCCAGCTCCCCGAACCCCAGAGCCAGCAGCGCTGAGGAGGCCACCAGGAAGGGGAACAGGGAGGGGACCACGGAACGGGCACAGAGGGCCAAAGCTTCCGCCACACTGTCCCGCACGGCCCCGGCGTCCGCCAGAAACCACACCAGCAGGCCGCCGAGGCACAGGCAGGCCAGTATCCGCCATCGAATCCGCATCCCGCATCACCTCTCCACACCCTATGCCGGAGCGGGGGACACTATGCCCCCGGCATGTTGCGGGACGTTTGTGCATACAGTCGGGAAGAGGTGAACGTATGGAGCGGAATCGAAAGGACCGAAACGGCGGCGTGCTGGACACGGTGGCGGAGCTGTTCGACCTGCCGGCAGATCTGGTGGCGGGCCTGCCCCACCTGGAGATGATGGGCAGCCGCCAGCTGTATCTGGAGCACCACACAGGCATCCTGGCGTACAGCGACGAGCAGATCGACGTAAACACCACCGGCGGCGTGCTGCGGGTCCGGGGCGCCCGCCTGGCCCTGATGGCCATGACGGCGGAGGAGCTGCGGATCGGCGGGGACATTGCCGCCGTGGAGTGGGTGAGGTGACACCATGCTGAATCAGATCGTCAACCGGCTCCAGGGCCAGGTCCGGATCCGGGTGGAGACCCCCTTTCCAGAGCGGGTGCTGAATCTGTGCGGCGCCCGGAACCTGGCCTTCTGGGATATGGAGTGGGAGTCCGAGACTGCCTTCACCTGCCGGCTGAACCGGCGGGATTACTACGCTCTGCGCCGGGCGGTGAAACAGCTGGACTGCCGGCTGACCGTGGTGCGGAAGGAGGGGGTACCCTTCTTCCTGGGCCGGTTCCGGCGGCGGCACGCGCTGTTGGCGGGACTGACCCTGTGCAGCGCACTGCTGTTCTTCGGCTCCTTCTTCATCTGGGACTTCACGGTGGAGGGGAACCAGCGGGTCACAGACGAGGAGATCCTGCGGGCGCTGCAGCGGCAGGGGGTGGGGATCGGGACCTTCGGCATCTCCCTGGACACGGAGGACATCCGCAACCATGTGCTGCTGGAGATTCCGGAGCTGCTGTGGATCACAGTGAACGTCTCCGGCTGCCGGGCCTATGTAGAGGTGCGGGAGCGGGTGGAGGCGCCGGAGCCGGTGGACGAGCGGGAGCCCACCAACGTGGTGGCCCGCCGGGACGGGCTGATCCTGGACATCCAGGCGATGGATGGGGTCCGGTGCGTGCTGCCCGGGACGTCGGTGGAGGCGGGCGAGCTGCTGATCTCCGGCGTGGAGGACACGGAGACTGTGGGCGCCCGGGTCCTGACCGGCATGGGGAAAGTGGAGGCCCGGACCTGGTACACTCTCTCCACGGTAATGCCTCTGACGGTGGCGGAAAAGCAGTACACCGGAGAGGAGAAACAGGGCTACTCCCTGGTCTTTGGGACAAATCGGGTAAAATTCTTTTTAAACAGTAGCATCGGGACGGGAAACTATGATAAAATAACCGAAAGGACCCAGTGGTCCCTGTTCGGGCTGCCGCTGCCGGTCACCTTTGTGAAGGAGACCTTTCGTTTTTACGAGACGGTCCCCGCCGAGGTCTCCGCCGCCCAGGCGGAGAGCCGGGGTGAGGCGATCCTCACGGACTACCTCCACACTCTGGTGGACCCCTACGGCACCGTCAGCTCTACCCTGTGCACTTCTCGCCGGGAGGGGGACGGACTGCTGGTGACACTGACGGCGGAGTGTGTGGAGGAGATCGGCCGGGCCGTGCCCATCTACACAGACCCCACAGAAGAATCGGGCGGCTGATGCCCGGGAGATACAGGAGTGATACCTTGGAACAGCGAATCAGCATTGAGCGGCTGGAGCAGGCCGTGAATATTTTTGGATCCTTTGACGAGAACATCCGCCTGCTGGAGCAGGAGTTCTCCGTCACGGTGGTGAACCGGGACGGGGAGCTCCGGGTGGAGGGAGAGCCGGAGGACACCATGCTGGCCTGCAAGGCCATCCAGGCCCTGCTGACCCTCTCTTCGCGGGGGGAGGCCATCGGGGAGCAGAACGTCCGCTACGTCATCGGCCTGGTGCGCAGCGGCAAGGAGTCCCAGATCACCGAGCTCACCGGCGACGTACTGTGCATCAGCGCCAAGGGCCGGCCCATCAAGCCCAAGACCATCGGTCAGAAGGAGTATATCAAGTCCGTCCTGAAGAACACCGTCACCATCGGCGTGGGCCCGGCGGGCACCGGCAAGACGTATCTGGCCGTGGCCGCCGCCGTGCAGGCGTTTCGGGACAAGCAGGTGAATCGCATCATCCTGACCCGTCCGGCGGTGGAGGCCGGCGAGCGGCTGGGCTTCCTGCCCGGGGACCTGCAATCAAAGGTGGATCCCTACCTACGGCCGCTGTACGACGCCCTCTTCGACATGCTGGGGGCGGAGACCTATCAGAAGTATTTGGAGCGGGGCAACATTGAGGTGGCCCCTCTGGCCTATATGCGGGGCCGGACGCTGGACGACAGCTTCATCATCCTGGACGAGGCACAGAACACCTCCCGGGAGCAGATGAAGATGTTCCTGACCCGGCTGGGCTTCGGGTCCAAGATCGTCATCACCGGCGACGTGACCCAGATCGACCTGCCGGACGGCAAGGCGTCCGGTTTGAAGGAGGCCATGCGGGTCCTGCGGGACGTGGAGGGCATCGGCATCTGCGAGCTGACCAACGCCGACGTGGTCCGCCATGTGATGGTCCAGCGGATTGTGGAGGCCTATGAGCGGTACGAGACCGCGAAAAACGGCGGAAAGGGGCGGAAGTGATGGCGAAGCGGCATTATATCCCCGTCACCGCCGACGTGCCCGGCGCCGCCAGTGAGGGCAACTGCGCCCTGATCCGCAAGGTGATCCGCACCGCCCTGGCGGCGGAGGGGGTGGACGTTCCCTGTGAGGTGGACGTGCTGCTGACGAACGACAGCGGCATTCACGAAATCAACCGGGAGATGCGGCAGGTGGACGCCTCTACGGACGTGCTGAGCTTTCCGGAGTTCGACCTTCGGCCCGGGGAGCTGCCCGCACCGGAGGACGCGGACCCGGGCACCGGCCTGGTGCCCCTGGGGGACATGGTGATCTCCATGGAGCATGTGGCGGCCCAGGCCAGGGAGTACGGCCACGCCAAACGGCGGGAGCTGAGCTATCTGGTGGTGCACTCTGTTCTGCACCTGCTGGGGTATGACCATCTGGACGAGGGGCCCCAGAAGGCCCGGATGCGGGCGAGAGAGGAAGCCATCCTGGGGGAGCTGGGCATCGGGCGGTGAATCACTCCCGGGGCAGGCCCCGGCCGGTGCGCAGGCCCAGCAGGAAAGCGTGGATGGCGGTGAACTCCAGGTTTTTTTCATAGCTTTCCAAGGCGTGATAACCCAACTCGTTATGAATCATATCCATGTGGAAGTTATAGTCGTCCGCTGGGACAGTGTCCAGGTAGGGCTTGATGTAGTGGAGATAAAGCCATATCATAAAGTCTGACATAGAAACCACCTTTCAAAAAACACCATTTTCACTGTGCTATGATGAAAAGATAACACAGTTAATTCGCGGTGTCAAGAGGAACAAAATGCTTTTGAAAGAAAGACTGCGAGAATTGCGCAAGGAGAAAAAAGAGACACAGGTTCAGGTAGCTGAGGCGATTGGGATTGTTGAGCAGCACTACCAGAAATTTGAGGGTGGTGTTAACCTCCCCAACCTGGAAAACGTCTGGAAACTGGCGGACCACTTCGGCGTCACCATCGACTATCTGGTGGGGCGAAGCGACAAGCGGGGGTAACATGAGATGGGCCGCCGTCGCGGCGGCCACGGGGATTTCTGCTCCCACAGGGGGCTTGTCCGGCGGGATGCACCCCCCATTCTCTTTTTGGTTGCGCCAAAAAGAG
>NZ_KI271758.1:27876-28709 GCF_000469445.2 Oscillibacter sp. KLE 1745
CCCCATTCTCTTTTTGGTTGCGCCAAAAAGAGAATGCGCCGCGCCCGGTGGAAGAGAAAAAGCGCTTCGGCGGGTCGGTCTGCGCCAGCGCAGACCTCCTGCCGCCGGCGGGGGATGGTTGGCACTCCCTTGCAGAAGTCAGGGACGGAAACGCACCGCCCTTGGGGAATCCTTAGGCCCGGGGAGGTTCAGGGATACCCCTGCTTCGCTTTCCGCTGCCGCTCACGCTTCCGCGGAGAACCAGCCAGCGCGTAGCGACGCGGAACGCGCGAAAAGAGAAGCTGGTCAAATGCGATCTTGCACCCCGACGACCTCCGCACCATCCGCCACGGGTCGGCAGTTGGGGGAACCGCAGAAGACCTAAGCGTGCCCGAAGGCTAGGCAAAATCGGAGCAGGCACCGGTACGCCGACCCCCGTCAGCGCGGAGGGCCACTGCACCGGAGCGCGTCCAAGCGGCCTTTTCTTTTGGACCGTGCACGGCCCGTTTTCTTTTCGGCAAGACCGAAAAGAAAATGGGGGGTGCATTGCCCAGCTATCATCATAGCTGCCATTCCGCGTCCAATGGGACGCACCCCAAACACTCCCGCCCCGGAACACCGAATCTGCCCCTTTGCATACACTATCCCGAGGTGATTTGGGATGACATTGCTGCAAGACGGTTTGATCGCGTTCCTCTCCGCGGTGGGCGTGACCACCCTGGTGTGGATCGTGGCAGGGGCCTTTTTCCGGGCGGGGCGGCCGGCAGTGCCGGGGCTGCTGCTGGTGCTGCCCCTGCGGGGAGAGGCCCTGGCCATGGAGGCGGACGTGCGGGAGCTGCGGCGCCTGCGGGGGC
>NZ_KI271759.1:0-6164 GCF_000469445.2 Oscillibacter sp. KLE 1745
CTGACTTCTTCTGCACTTAATCTACTATCTTGCCTTGGCGATATCATAGAAACATTCTGCCTTGACAAATGTTTGTCTATATAATATCATAAATCATAAGGAAAGAAAACAGGATCCGTAATTTTCCGTGGAAATGCTTCGTGTCGGGCCGCAGTTGCGGCTTTGGTTTTTGACACAATTTTGGAAAATGATCCCGTTCTACGGAAAAGCTGCCGCTTTTTTGGATACATGTCCAGAAAAGACCGGCAGCTTTGACAATTCTACCCAAAGGAATCCGCTTCCACCATACGGAATTATTGGAAATCAGGCAAGTTATGCGGCTGGCCGCATATCGAATATAGGAGGAAAGGAGGAGCCGGGGAAGCCGCGGGGAAAGACTTCCCGACAGATGATTCAGCCAATCGAAAATGGAGCGCATGAAGTTATTTGGGAGGTAGAATATGTTTATCATCGACATCATGATGGCGATTTCCAACTGGCTGTGGGGATGGCCGCTTCTGATCCTGACATCCGTAGTCGCCGTGTACCTGTCCGTCCGCTTTAAGTTCTTCCAATTCACCAGGTTCGGACACGCCATGAAGAACACGTTCGGCAAGATCTTCGACAAGGGCGACGGCGAGGGCGATATTTCCCCGTTCCAGGCCTGCTGCACGGCGCTGGCCTCCACGCTTGGAGTGGGGAACATCGCCGGTGTATCGGTGGCCATCGCCACCGGCGGCCCTGGCGCCGTATTCTGGATGTGGGCCGTGGCCCTCATGGGCTTCATCGTGAAGTTTTCCGAGATCACCCTGGGCATGGCCTACCGGGAGCGGGATCCTGAGACCGGCAGATGGCACGGTGGCTTCTATTGGTATGTGCGCCGGGGGCTGGGCAAGAGCTGGAAGTGGCTGGGCATTTTCTGGGCTGTGATCCTGGGCTGCGCCATGGTGTTTGCGCCCGCCGTGCAGGCCAACTCTGTGGTGGAGGCGATTCGGGTCTCCTTTGACGTTCCCGGCTGGATCGTGGGCGTGATCTTTGCCGTCATCATGGCCGTTGTGCTGGTGGGCGGCATCAAGAGTATCTCCTCCTTTGCGGAGAAGGTGGTCCCCCTGATGGCGCTGGCCTATGTGATCGGCAGCATCTTTATTCTGGTAAAGTTCGGCAGCAACATCCCGCACGTCTTTGCGATGATTTTTGAGTACGCCTTTACGCCTATGGCTGCCACCGGCGGCTTTGCCGGCTCCACCGTGATGCTGGCCATCCGTTGGGGCCTGGCCCGCGGCGTGTACTCCAATGAGGCCGGCACCGGCATGGCGCCGCTGGCCCACTCCTCCTCTTCCGCCAACCATCCGGTGAAGCAGGGCCTGTGGGGCATCAGCGAGGTGTTCGTGGACACCATCATCGTCTGCACCATGACCGCTCTGGTGGTCCTGTGCACCGGCGTGTGGACCGAGGGCGGCACCGGCGCGGCCCTGACCGCCACTGCTTTCGGCGCCGGTTTCGGCAACGCCATCGCTGGCACGGTGTTCGTGGTGGCCATCATCACCTTCTTTGCCTTCACCACCGCGCTGGTCAATGTGTACTACGGTGAGATCTGCATGACCGTCCTGGGCGGCAAGAAGTTCATTCTGCCCTACCGGCTCCTGGGCTGCGCCTTCGCCATCATCGGCTCTGTGGGCGCCCTCAGTGTGCTGTGGAATCTCTTCGACTTCTTCTTCGGTGTGTGCGCCGTGTGTAACCTGGTGGTCTGCTTCCTGATGCGCAAGCAGATCGGCGCACTGATCAACGATTACCTGACCCGGCTGAAGTCCGGCAAGTGGGAGCCCACCAGTGAGGCGGCGGCCAACGCCATCCCGGAGCTGTGGGTGAACGACAAGGCTGCGAAGTAAGGAACTGCCTGCTGCGCATTCGGCGTGCCCGCTTTCGGAACGGGTGCGCCGGGTGCGCGTGAGAAGATGATCAAAAGGAGATGTTACCAATGGAACAGGAACTGCGCATTTCCCAGCGGGCGAAGCAGTATCCAGCGTCCGGCATCCGAAAGATGTTTGATCTGGCGGCCCAGTACCCGGAGGCGATCAAGCTGACGGTGGGCGAACCCAACTTCGACACGCCCCAGTACATCAAGGACGCGGCGAAGAGAGCCCTGGACGAGGGGCAGACCCATTACGCGCCCAACGCCGGCACCACAGAGCTGCGGGAGGCTGTGGCCGCCAAGTACCGGAAGCAGTACTGGGAGGGCTATACCAAAGACCACGTCATCATCACCGTGGGGGCCATGGAGGGCTTGTTCCTGGCCATGATGACGCTGCTGGACCCGGGCGATGAAATCCTGGTGCCGGATCCCTGCTTCCCCAACTACTACGGGCAGGCCAGCTGCATCGGCGCCAGAGCGGTGCCCGTCCCCACGTATGAGGAATATGACTACCGGATCCAAGCGGCGGATATCGAAAAGACCGTCACACCCCGGACCCGGGCGATCCTGCTGAACTCCCCCTGCAATCCCACCGGCGCGGTGCTGACGAAGGAGGACATCCTGGCCATCGCCAAGGTGGCGAAGACCCATGACCTGTGGGTGCTGACAGACGAGCCCTATGACGCCATCGTATACGACGGCATCCAGCCGTACAGCATGGCCCAGGTGCCCGAGATGCAGGACCGCGTGATGGTGCTGAACAGCTTCTCCAAGTCCTATGCCATGACCGGCTGGCGGATCGGCTATCTGGTAGCGCCGGAGCCGGGGTACATCAAGAAAATGGCGCAGCTGCAGGAGGGGGTGGCCTCCTGTGTGTCCACCTTCACCCAGGCGGCGGCGGTGGAGGCCCTGAAGAGCACGGCGTGCGTGGACCAGATGGTGGCGGACTACACCCGCCGCCGGGACATTCTGGTAGACGGACTCAACGCTATCCCCGGCATCACCTGCAAGAAGTCCGCGGGCAGCTTCTACGCCTTCCCCAACATCAAGGCATTCGGCAAGACCTCCCAAGCGTTTGCGGAGGAGCTGCTGGAGAACGCAGGAGTGGTGACGGTGCCCGGCTCCGCCTTCGGTGACATGGGCGAGGGCTATCTGCGGCTGGTATTCGCCAACTCCGACGAAAACCTGAAGGAGGCGGTGCGCAGGATCGCCGACTATGTGGCCCGGGCCTATCCCGGTATAAAGTAAGCTCCCTGGAGTGCCGTCCGCTGCCCCGGAGCGGGCAGCGGACGGTGTTGAGGCAATGAGAACAGACCAAGTGAGATCGAAAGGAAAACAGGAGACATGGCTAAGAAAAAACTAGTAGTAATGGATGGCAACACCGCCGCGGCGTACGCGTCCTACGCGTTCACAGAGGTGGCGGCCATCTTCCCCATCACGCCCTCTTCCGTGATGGCGGAGAAGGTGGACGAGTGGTCCGCCAAGGGGAGGACCAACATCTTCGGAAAACCCGTGGAGGTCATTGAGATGCAGTCCGAGGCGGGGGCCGCAGGCACCTGCCACGGATCCCTGCAGGCGGGCGCGCTGACCACCACCTACACGGCCTCTCAGGGCCTGCTGCTGATGATCCCGCCTATGTACAAGATCGGCGGCGAGTTCCTGCCCGGCGTGTTCCACATCTCCTGCCGGACTGTCAGTGCCCACGCCCTGTCCATCTTCGGCGACCACTCCGACGTGATGACCTGCCGAATGACCGGCTTCGGCATGCTGATGTCCTCCTCCCCCCAGGAGGCCATGGACCTGGGCGCGGTGGCCCACCTGTCCGCCATCGGCGGCCGGTATGCCTTCATGCACTGCTTCGACGGCTTCCGCACCTCCCACGAGATGCAGCGGATCGAGGCGCTGGACTATGACGACCTGGCCAAGCTGGTGGACTATGACCAGCTGGCGGCGTTCCGCAAGAACGGCCTGAACCCGGAGCACCCCTCCACCCGGGGCACGACGGTGAATCCGGACGTGTTCTTCCAGTGCAAGGAGGGCGCCAACGAGAAGATCGCCACGATCCCCGGCGTGGTCCAGCACTACATGGATGAGATCAACAAGCTCACCGGCCGGGATTACAAGCTGTTCAACTACTACGGCGCGCCCGATGCGGAGGAAGTCATCGTCATCATGTGCTCCGGTGCGGAGACGGTGAAGGACACGGTGGACTATCTGAACAGGAAGGGCCGCAAGGTGGGCATGGTGCAGGTGCACCTGTACCGCCCCTTCTCCATCCGGCATTTTGTGGATGCGATCCCCGCCACCTGCAAGAAGATCGCCGTGCTGGACCGGACGAAGGAGTCCGGCTCCGTGGGTGAGCCGCTGTATCTGGATGTGCAGAGCGCCCTGCAGCAGGCGGGGCGGAAGGACATCGTGGTGGTGGGCGGTCGGTACGGCCTGGCCTCCAAGGACACCACGCCCGGCCAGATCGTGGCGGTGTACGACAACCTGGCCAAGGAGGAGCCCAAGAACAGCTTCACCATCGGCATCGAGGACGACGTGACCTTCACCTCCTTGCCTTATGAGGAGATCGCCCTGGACTATCCCGGACAGGTATCCTGCAAGATCTGGGGCCTGGGCGGCGACGGCACGGTGGGCGCCAACAAGAACGCCATCACCACCATCGGCCTGGCGGCAGACAAGTACGCCCAGGCGTATTTCTCCTACGATTCCATGAAGTCCGGCGGTCTGACCCAGAGCCACCTGCGGTTCGGCGACCAGCCCATTCACGCCACGTATCTGGTGTCCGCGGCGGACTTCGTGGGCGTCCACGCGCCCACCTATGTGGACAAATATGACACCACCGCGGACCTCAAGGACGGCGGCACATACCTGCTGAACTGTCCCTGGAGCGCGGAGGAGCTGGAGGAGCGGCTGCCCGCCAAGATGAAGCGGGACCTGGCCAACAAGCACGCCAACTTCTACATCATGGACGCCACGAAGCTGGCTCGGGACCTGGGCCTGGGCAACCGGATCAACACGATTCTCCAGGCGGCCTTCTTCCAGCTGACCAAGGTGATCCCCATCGACCTGGCGGTGGAGGAGATGAAGCAGGGCAACTACAACTCCTACTTCAAAAAGGGCGGCCAGGAGATCGTGGACCTGAACAACCGGGCCGTGGACGTGGGTCTGACCGGCATGACGAAGGTGGAGGTCCCCGCCGCCTGGGCGGACGCCAAGGACGGCGCGCCGGAGGAGCTGAAGGGCACGGACTTTGTCAAGGAGATCGTGGTGCCCATGGACCGCCAGCACGGCGACAAGCTGCCGGTGTCCCTGTTCAAGAGGCACAACTGCCTGGACGGCACCTGGGAGAACGGCACCACCGCATACTCCAAGCGGGGCGTGGCCGTCACGGTGCCCCAGTGGAATCCCGACGTGTGCATCCAGTGCAACCGCTGTGCCATGGCGTGTCCCCACGCGGCCATCCGGCCCGTGCTGCTGACGGAGGAGGAGAAGGCCGGTGCGCCGGAATCCTTCGTCACCGTGCCCGCCAAGGGCCTGGGCAAGGACGCCCCTGCCTATTCCTTCCGGATGCAGGTCTCTCCCTACGACTGCCTGGGCTGCGGCGTGTGCCTGACCGCCTGCCCGGCCAAGGGGGCGCTGGAGATGGTGCCCTTCGAGACCCAGAGGGAGCAGCAGCCCAATTTCGACAACTACGCGATGAACGAGAAGCTGCTCAAGAAGGACATTATCAGCGACAAGAGCGTGAAGACGGCCCAGTTCGCCAAGCCCTACTTCCAGTTCTCCGCCGCCTGCGCGGGCTGCGCGGAGACCACCTACATCAAGCTGGTGACCCAGCTGTTCGGCAGCCGCATGTACGTGGCCAACGCCTCCGGCTGCTCCTCCGCCTACGGCGGTGCCATGCCCATGACGCCCTACTCCTGCGACAGCCGGGGCTTTGGACCCTGCTGGGAGCAGTCCCTGTTCGAAGACAACGCGGAGTTCGCCTACGGCTTCCTGCGGGCCCACGGGTCCATCCATGGGGAGGTGGAGCTGCGGCTGAAAGCCCTGAAGGAAAAGGGGGTGGCCGTATCTGAGATCGGGGAGTATCTTGCCAAGTGGCAGGACCCGGCCGTCACCCGGGAGGTGTCCGACGCGCTGATCGCCGCCCTGGAGAAGGCGGAGCCCACGGAGGAGGGCGCCTTTGTCCTGCAGAACAAGGAGTATCTGACCAAGAAGAGCGTGTGGGCCTTCGGTGGCGACGGCTGGGCCTACGACATCGGCTTCGGCG
>NZ_KI271759.1:6264-6959 GCF_000469445.2 Oscillibacter sp. KLE 1745
ACGGCTGGGCCTACGACATCGGCTTCGGCGGCATTGACCACGTGCTGGCCCAGAACCGGGACATCAACATGCTGGTGATGGATACGGAGGTGTACTCCAACACCGGCGGACAGTCCTCCAAGGCGACGCCCACTGCGGCAGTGGCCAAGTTCGCCGCCGGCGGCAAGGAGGTCAAGAAAAAGGACCTGGGCGCCATCGCCATGAGCTACGGCTACATCTACGTGGCCCAGGTGGCCATGGGCTACGACCAAGCCCAGACCCTGAAGGCCATCCGGGAGGCAGAGTCCTATCCCGGCCCGGCCATCGTCATCGCTTACTGCCCCTGCCTGGAGCACGGTATCAAGGCGGGCATGAGCTGCACGCAGGAGGAGATGAAGAAGGCGGTGGAGTGCGGCTACTGGCATCTGTACCGGTATGATCCCCGCCGGATCGCGGAGGGGAAGAACCCCTTCCAGCTGGATTCTCCCGAGCCCGACAGCGGCAAGATGATGGACTATCTGAAGGGCGAGAACCGCTATGCCTCCCTGCAGATCAACTTCCCGGACCGGGCCCAGCGCCTGTACGAGAAGACCGTCCAGGACGCCAAGGACCGCTACGCCAAGTATCGCAAAATGGCTGAGGACTGAGCATTCCCCCCCGCTTACCTCTCTGAACCAAACAGGAAAAAGCGCCGTGCGCACATGCGCACGGCGCTT
>NZ_KI271760.1:0-9182 GCF_000469445.2 Oscillibacter sp. KLE 1745
CCTGAGGGCCGGTTTCACCCCGCTCACCCTGGGGTCCTGCCGGACCTTGGGGACCTGTCAGGCCGGATTCTCCCTGAGGGCCTGCAGGGCCGACGGGAACCACGAAGTCCAGGGAGATCCCGGTGTCCGTCGGATTGGCGGTGACGGTTGCGGCAGTACCGGAGGAGACAGTTCCCACAGTGACGGTAGGCGTTGTGCCTGCGGGTCCCTGAGGACCAAGTTCACCCTGAGGGCCGGTTTCACCCCGCTCACCCTGGGGTCCTGCCGGACCTTGAGGGCCGCTTTCGCCACGCTCGCCTTGGGGCCCTGCCGGACCGATGGGGCCCTGTTCTCCCTGTGGTCCGGGACAGCCGCGATCTCCTTGGAGTCCTTGGGGGCCGGTCTCACCAGGAAGTCCTTGCTCACCCTGAGGTCCCTGTTCTCCTTGAGGGCCGCGGTCGCCCGGAATGCCTCTTTCCCCCCTGGGGCCGACTGGGCCAGCCGGTCCCGGATCACCCTTAGGCCCTACGGGGCCGCGGTCGCCTTTGGGGCCCATGGGGCCGGGATCCCCGCGGACACCTTGCGGCCCGATATCTCCTGTGTCTCCTTTTGGCCCCATATCGCCCCGAATACCCTGAGGCCCCGGGAGTCCCTGAGGGCCCACCATTCCTTTTGGGCCCATGGGACCGGGACAGCCCTGCTCACCCTTTGGCCCCTGGGGACCACGCTCTCCGCGGGGGCCACGTTCACCCTGGGGCCCGCGTTCGCCCTGCGGCCCACGTTCACCTTGGGGGCCGCGTTCACCGGAGAGAATGGGGCAAAAACACTGACAGGAGGAGTCTCTGTCAGGTGCAGAGCCGCAATGACGCTCTTTATTTAAATTGTTGTTGGGAAAATAATTCATCTCATTGACCTCTCATCCAAAGTAAGGGAACTGTGGTTATAGCTAAAGTTGCTTCTTGTCTGTGTCCTTCTCGATCTTTTCATTCAGGCGCTGACTCTGTGTGCCGAAATAGAATGCGATGACAACTGAAAAAATTGTTAAAAAATCTTGGTTGGAAATTCGGTCCAAAACAGCGAGATAGGCAAATACTACCGTCAAGACAAGCGTTACAATGCTTTTAACACACAGAAGGTTGCTGAATTTCTTCAAGAGAGCAGACATTACAATCGTTCCTTTCTCATAAGGCCTATGCTCATGGTATGCTATGCACATGGTGGGGCTGAAGTGTGTGGTTTTGCTTCAGGGAAATTCGTCTGCATATAGTCGTCCATCACTCTAAACGGCATTTCCATGGCAATCTAACTGCTGGAAAATTCGGCATTTCGGGGCAAAGAGAGACATCTGCCTGTCCAGGGCTGAAAAACGAGCCCGCTTTTCAGCAGGCTCGCTTAATGGAACCATTCTCCCTTCAATGTTCTGTGAGTGTCCGGTGCACTCTCCGGCAGAAGTTTCTCCGCCTCCTCTTTGTCCTCCAGTTCGGCTGGTATTTTCATACAGCACGACAGGGTGTTCCTCATCCCTGCGGTCCGGTACAGCCGCATATAGCATTTGCTCCGGATAGTCCGGCCCTCCAGCTTCAAAACTTGCGGAGCTGCCAGGGATTCGGGCAGTCTTCTTTTCAGCTTTCAAGATGGGCATTTCCGTTTCTGCCGTGTGCAATTTTGACAAGCGTATGTATGCCCGAATCCTCACCTGTGTGGGGATCATGACTCATGTCCGCCGGACTTTTCTGCCAATCCCCTCCATGGGCGATCCGAAGCATACACGCCCAGATTCAGAAAGCCGGTGCTCCATCATCTCAATAGTGACATTTTCGGGCGGAAGCTCCTCCACTTGTAGGGACCGCTCCTGCCGGATATGGGGCTCTGCCGCGGTTCCCCTTATAGCAGCTCTGATAGACAACCATGCCTCCGTCTCATCAAGTATCGGGCTCAGTTGACCCGCCAATTCCTCTTTCATCTGTTCAGAGAATGCCCACAGGCTTTCTTTTGGCAAGACGCACCTGTTCCATCAGCCATTCCAGCTTCCGGTTTCGTTCCGTATACCCCGCGCTCTTTCGAAGCAGTTCATCCTATTCCGCACGGGAGAGCGTTACCATCTCCGTGCTGTTCATCTGTGTATTGGTCTTGTTTTTGCAAATTTGGCGGCTAAAAATTACCCGGAAAGTTATCATTTTCAATGCTTTTGACAATTAAGGATACTGCTGGTAACTTAACCTCCGAGCCTCTGCGCTGTTCCGAGGCCACTGGAAGCTTCCAGCCTCCAACCGCTTCGTGACCAGTACAAATCCATCCTCTTCCCAATAAAGCCTCTTGATCCAGTCCTGCCTATAACCACAGGGCAAAAACAGCGTACCGCTGAACGGAGCTAAACGGAACTTCTGCTGTACCAATGTCGCAAAGCCGCCAATCCCGTTCCGCAAATCCGCATACCCACAGGCAATATAAATCTGCCCTGCTCCCACAAGGTCATTCAGCATCCCTCAGCCCCCAGCACAACGCTTCCTCGGCCGCGCTGTCTGCTCGGATGTAAATCCCCACTTCAACTGCTCCGGTTTTAATCCCGGCAATCACCTTGCCTCGGCTCCCACGCAATTCCGAGGCGGTAATTTCCGCGAATACCGGCGCTGCTTCCGGCATCCGCCCCTCTTTCTGCCTGTTTTGGTTTTCGCTGTTTGTGCCGTACAGCTCCCGCTCTCACCGCTGGTATATCTTTGGACCGACACCGTGTTCCAAGCACCATTCACTTACTCGTCTCCCCCTGTTTCGGCAACCTTCTATCTGCTTCTTCCACGTTTCAAGCCGCGCCTCATGTCAGGCTGCTCTCATTGCCATTTGATTCACCTACTTCTGTTTATCCGTCCTTCTTTATTATATTGCGCCTGGGCAATCCGCTTTTCTATTTGACACTTGTTTTTATGGCGCTTAGAAGCCATAGCGATATCCACTTTTCTATCGTAATACAGAAAGCCCGGGCGGAAAAAATCCGCCCGGGCTTTCTGTCAAATTGATTTTTGAGCTCCTTACTCGTACCGGCTCCAGTCGGGAGCGCGGTTCAGGTCGGTCCAGCTCTCATAGACCCAGTCCTTGGTGACAAAGTCGTGGGAGTTGGTGGCCTCCTGGATGGCTAGGTAGAACCAGTCGCTCTCGTGGCAGTCGGTCCAGGTGTTCATGCCGGAGAGCAGATCGTCCGTGTCCTCCGGCAGGCGGCACAGCACCCGGTTGATCATGGTCACCGCCTGGGCGCGGGAGATGTACTGGTCGGGCCGGAAGGAGTCGTCGCTGTATCCCTGGATCCAGCCCAGCGCCGCGGCGCGGCTGATCTCGTCCTCCGCCCAGTGGTCGGCGGTGTCCGTAAAGGTGGTGACGCCGGCGACGCCGCTGTCGTCGAACCGGGCGCAGATGGCCGCGAATTCGGCGCGGGTGATGTTAGCGTCGGGGTCGAACAGGCCGGAGTTGCGGCCGTTGATGACGCCCAGCCGGGCCATGGTGGAGATGGCCGTGTTGGCCCAGTAGTCCTCGTTCACATCCGGGAAGGCGTTGGACGTGGTGAGATTGTCGTCCCGCACATTCTCGTCCAGCAGGCGGAAGAAGATGGTGGCCACCTGGGCCCGGGTGATATTGGCGTTGGGCCGCACAGAGCCGTCAGAATAGCCCTGGATGTAGGCGTAGTGGTCGTTGCCGTTCAGCATGCCGGGCACGGAGGTCTCCGTCCAGCCGGCGAACAGCGTCACGGAGGAGGTCACCCGCAGAGTCTCATCCTCGTCCACCCGCATGGTCAGGCGGCTGTCCTTGTACCAACCGGTAAAGCGGTAGCCGGGCCGGGTGGGGATGTGGGCGCCGTACTCCTCATCATCGTACACATTGAGGGAGAAGCTCCTTCCGTCTTCATCGATGGGGTCGAAGCGGGTGCCGCCATTGGAGTCGAACCTCAGATAGGGATCGCTGTCATGGCCGCCACCGTCTCCGGAGCTATCGCGGGCAAAGGTTGCAGAAATGGTGTGGTTTGCATTAACATCCGTAAATGTATAGCTATCGACTGCTCCTACGCTCTTTTCATCCACTTTCACATTGGCGATGGTATAGCCGCCGTTCGGCGTGATGGTGAAAATCTTGTCCGCACCCTCGGCCACAGCAACGCTGCCGCGGGGGCTGATGGAGCCGCCGTCACCGGCGGAGGCGGTGATGGTGAAGGTCTGCGCGTTCTCCTGCCAGACAACAGCGAAAGGAGAGAATCCGGAACGGTCCACATCAAATTCGATACCATTGGCGTCAAATTCAGCGGTTATAACCTCCGGCTCACAGGCTTCAATGGCATCCGTCACCTCGGCCTGACCGGCAATGCCATATTCCCGGTGCAGGCCCGGAAAGTGGATGACCTGTACATCCAGGTCATTTGCGTTATCCATTGTCACACCGTCGGGATATGGCAAATAGATTGTGGTGCCATAGCTGGCAGAAACCCAGGCGTTGCCGTTGTAGGCGTCCACCAGATCCAGGTAGTGAAAGTCGTAGCGGTAGGTTTTGCCATCGGACAACTCATTCAGAAGATCAGAATCCTCTGCCTTTTGTTCCAGCAGAGCCTGGCGGTCCGTGCCGTCATCATCAATCAGCAGCGAGTCATCCAGGAGTTGGATACCGGCGATATCCTCGATCTCAAAGTCTTCGTTATCGTTGGTGTAGAAAGACGGCTGATACACGGTTCCCCATGAGCTGGTTTGTGTCTTTGCAATCGCCTCGGCGTGGATCACAGCCTTGGTGGGCTCTGCGGTCAACAACACATATGTATTGGCGCCGTCCTGCGCTTCCTCAATATCCTGCGTATGGCGGACGATTAGTGTACCCGCACCGTCAAGGTTTACATTGTTGCCATTCACCCGAACGTCCTCATTGGTAAGTCCGTTCTTCCATTTGAGGGTAACTGTGTACACGCCCGGCTTGGAATCATCTGTGGCGACAGTGCCGTCCTCATAGGTATAGACCGCCTCAATGTTTTCAAGGAGCTGATCGAGCATGGTCTTGTCGTCCGTTGCCGGGATAGTCACACCCTTGATTTCCAAACTTGTAATGTCGCCGGTGTATTTTACGTCAACACTGCCATTGATGGTGAGCTTGGGGAAACCGCCGTCGTCATAGTTCTCCTCGCCCTGACCGCCGCCGGTGTAGATGGTGATGTCGTCGGGGGCCAGGGTATACTCCTTGTTGTTGAAGAGCATCACCGCATACGGAGCACCTGCCGTCAGATCCTTCAAAGCGATGGGCACCTTCTCCGCATTCTCCACCTCTTCGACCGCCACTTCAGCCCCATCAATGGGTGAACCGTCCGGATTGACCTGTACATAGGCCACATAGAGGTCGGTCTTCTTAGGGGAGGAAGTAGGATCGAGCTCGAAGCTGTACTCAGTCGCAGACGGCTGAACCCACAGGGCGCTGCTGCCCACGGGGGTCCAGTCGGCGTGCTCGTCAGCAACGCCAGCTTTCAGCGTGTTGACTGCCTCATTCGTGGCGCGGCCCAGGTTCACATCCGCATAGCCCTCAGGAAGTTCCACCTTCCCGGCGCTGACGTATATGGTACGGGGTTCCCCCATCACATCAGCGCTTACATGGGTGTACTCATATCCGGCGCCTTCCTCCGTTTCAGCAACAGCATAACCGCCGGAGGAGGAGATTTGTCTGCCACTCGATCCCTTATTGCCGGAAATGGTGCCGCCATTGATCTCGACGAGGGACTTCCCTGCAACGGTATGGTAGATACCATAGCTGCCGTTGTCGCAGATTTTGCCGCCGTTCATAATGAACCTGACACCCGTCCAGTCGGTCTTGCCGCTGATCTGGATACCGTAGCTCGAGTTGCGGGCAATCTCACCGCCGTTCATGGTGAGATTGGAGCTGTTGTTCACACGAACGGCAAGACCCTTGTTGTCCACAATATGGGCAGTCTCCTCAATCGTGGCGATGACACCGCCGCCACCCTGGTTGGCAAGATAAATCATGCCTTTAGAGGCGGTATTGTTGCGGATGGTGCCCGCAAATGTGTAGTGGGAGCCGTTATTGGAATAGATCAGGCCGCCCGCACTGCTGGAACTACAGTTTTCAATCACGCTGTTCGGGCCAAATGTGATCTGGCCGTACCAGGACCGCAAAAGACTCGCCGAACCCGAAGCACATTCTGAGATCGTACCGTTGAGGTATACCTCATGGCTGTAGTTGTTGTTGTCGAGGTCGTCAAAATAGAGCAGCTGGAAACCGTCCACATGAGAAATCTTAGATCCCGCTTTAGTGGTAAAGTTGCAAAATTGGGTCCAGATGGCGCAGTTATTGCCTGCGTTGGTGCCGGTCACATTGGTGATCTCTCCAGTGCTGGCAAGGGTAGCTTCACCGTGAGACCGCAGATGGACAGCAACACCGTTCTGCCCCTGCCAGGCCGCATCGGTACCATGAATATTTTGAATGGTGCCGCCGATGTTAGCGGTGCCGCCGTCTGCATAGAGTGCACGCCCATTCATCATGACACCTTTATCGCCGCCTATCGTGCCGCCGTTCATGGTCAAGATGCCGCCCTGGAGCCAGACCGCACCAGCGGGGCCAAAGCTGCCGGACGCACCTTTCTCACGTTCGTTTTCGGTTGTATCCAAAATGGCGCTGCCTTCTTCCATGATCAGCTCGCCACCGGACAGGCGCACGGCACTCATACCGCCGTAGTTGCGAAGTTCCGCACCATCCCCCAAAGTAATCGTACCCATACCGTTGTAAGTTGCGATTATGGCGTCTTGCACAATGCTTGTATTTGGGACCTCACTCCTGCTAACGGTGGTCTCCCCATCGCCTTCGGAATCGGCCTGCACAAAGTATTCACCTTCGTATTTGCCCATATCATCCAAAATGATGTGGGTCAAAATAAGAGACGAAACGGTCCCTTGTTCCGTTTCCCCGCCTACTTCGATCATCGCGGGGTTGTAGTGCTGTCTGGCGGGATCTGCGTTGGTATGAAAATTTTCTCCGCGGGAGAGCGTCACAGGATCAACACCATAGCTGGTGATGGTCAGCTCTTTCTCCCAGACCCATGCCATTTGGTTCATTTCCACATCTGACATGACATAAATCGTCGCACCATCCGGGGCTGCTTCCGCCGCCTTTGCCAAGGTGGCATATGGAGCGTCTGCTGTGCCAGTGCCGTCCGCATCATCGCCTGCTGCCGACACATACACCGCGTTCTCAGCCACAGGCTCTTCTACCACTGTCCCCGGATCCTCAGCAGGCTCTATGGGATCCAGCTCTCCCGCAGGCTCCGTGGGGGCCGTGGGATCCGGACCCTGAGGGGGATCTCCCGGAACCTCTGTCGGCTCATTTTCCTCTGGATCCCCTGAAGTCCCCGGCTCATTTGGCGCACTGGGGCCATCCGGTTCATCGGCGGTCCCACTTTCCACGGCCTCCTGTTTCCCGCCTTCCTCTGCGGGGTCTTTCCGCAAGTCCGATCCATCCTGATTGATCGCAGGATCCGACTCGCCAGTCCCCTCCTCTGCCGCCAGTGTCGAAACCGGCAGCAGTGTCAGCAGCAGGCACAGCACCATCAAAGCTGATAAGATCCGTTTCTTCATCTCTTCTCCTCCTTTACACCTCTCGGCGAGAAAATATCTATCGCAAACATCCTTTTGGATGGAATTGCTCTCATTCTCCGTCCATCCGGCAGCCAACTGCTCCGCATCCAGAATCTGCTCATAGGCTTGCTCCACCGGGAGCCGCACGTTCCGCTCGATCTCCGACCGGGTGGCCAGATACAACTTCCGCAGGCACCAGGGGTTGCACTTGGCCTCCTCCACCCGCTTGTCAGACGGCAGGTAGTGATAGAAGGCCCGCAGCTTGGCACCGTACATCTGCACCGTGTTCCGGCTCCTCCCCCGGCGGGAGAGTGTCTCCAGATAGGACCGGATCATCTCTGATGTGATGACAGCGCCAGTCTGGCTGCCTCCGCGCACCGCATATCCACACCCCCTATCAACGGAATTCGCATTCCATCCCGCGCCCGACCAAGCTGGCGCAAGAAGCTCCGCAGAACAAGTTCGAAAAAAGCCCGTGCGGCTGGCACGGGCGTAAAAAATGGCGCAGGGACCAAGGCCGGACAAAATTTGACATTTTTCCGGCTTTTTTCTGCTGCCCAAAGCGGCAAAATCCCTTGCGGTTAGCTGTCCTTTGTGCTAAAATTTGTCTATTGATATGTAGGACGAACTATTTTTTCACGATCATTTGTGTCGGAATGCGAATTCCGTGATTAGGAGATCAGTCCCAGCCGGTCCAGCGTCCGCTGGTGTTCTGCGCCAGAGGTCACCAGGTAGATGCGGGTGGTCTCGATGCTGCTGTGGCCCAGCAGGTCCGCCAGCTTGACGATGTCCCGGCTGGTCCGGTAGAACACCATAGCAAACAGGTGCCGCAGATTGTGGGGGAACACCTTGCGCGGGTCCACCCCGGCGTGCCCGCACAGCCGCTTCATCTCCGCCCAGATCTGCCGGCGGCCCAGCTCTTTTCCGCTTTTGGTGCGAAAGATTGCACCGGAGGCGGTTTTTTGTTTTTGGGCGTATTGGAGCAGCTTCCGGCAGAGCTTTTCCGGCAATAGGATGGTGCGGATCTTGCCCTTGAGGGAGATCTCGGCCTTGCCCTGCCGGGCGGCCTCCACCGTGAGATACCGCACCTCGCTGACCCGGATGCCCGTGGCCCCCATGGCTTCCACCAGCAGGCCCAGCCGCTCCTGTCCCAGCCGGTGCGCCGTGTCCAGCAGGCGCTGGTACTCCGCCTTCGTCAGTTCCCGGCCGGCGTCCCGGAACAGTCGCCGCTGGACCCTCAGGAATTTCACCCGGCAGCCGCCGAGGCCCAGGAACTCCAGCAGGCTGTTCAGTGCGGAGAGCTTGGCGTTGATGCTGGCGGGGGCGTAGCCCCGCTCCACCAGATGAGCCTTCCACGCCGCGCTCAACCCTTTGCTGATCTCCCGCCCGTCCAGCCAGCGTGCGAAGGCCCGGATGTCCCGGAGATACTTCTCCATAGTGGCTTCGCTCTTCTCCTCCAGCCGGAGGTGGCGGGCAAATGCCTGGATTTGCAGGGGAGTCAGTCTGTCTTCGGTCATAAGATGCCTCCTTTTGTGATTTCACAACGATATTTTACCGGATGTGCAAATATAACAAGGCCCACAGCGGCAGCTGCCGCTGTGG
>NZ_KI271761.1:0-351 GCF_000469445.2 Oscillibacter sp. KLE 1745
CGGTGCTGGTCATCGGCGGCGGCCCCGGCGGCTATGTGGCCGCCATCCGGGCGGCCCAGCTGGGCGCCAGGGTGACCCTGGTGGAGCGGGAGCACCTGGGCGGCACCTGCCTGAACATTGGCTGCATCCCTACCAAGTGCCTGCTGCACAGCGCAGAGCTGGTGTCCCAGATCAAGGACCAGGGCGCGGAGATCGGCGTGGAGGCGGACGGCGTCCGGGTGAACTTCCCCCAGGTGATCGCCCACAAGAACGCCGTCTCCAAACAGCTGACCAGTGGCGTAGCGGGACTGCTGAAGGCCAACAAGGTGGTGAAGATCGACGGCGAGGCCAGCTTCACCGGCCCCAAGACCC
>NZ_KI271761.1:451-1086 GCF_000469445.2 Oscillibacter sp. KLE 1745
CGCACCCGCTGCCGCCGCTCCTGCTGCTGCACCTGCCCCGGCTGCAGCCCCCGTCGCAGCTGGCCAGAAGACCGTCATCGTCGTGGGCGGCGGCCCCGGCGGCTATGTGGCTGCCATCCGGGCGGCCCAGCTGGGCGCCAAAGTGACCCTAGTGGAGCGCGAGCACATCGGCGGCACCTGCCTGAACATCGGCTGCATCCCCACCAAGTGCCTGCTGCACAGCGCGGAGCTGGTGTCCGAGATCAAGGAACAGGGTGCTGACATCGGCGTGAAGGTCTCCGGTGTGGAAGTGGATTTCCCCCAGGTGATCGCCCACAAGAACGCCATCAGCAAGCAGCTGACCCAGGGTGTTGCCGGTCTGCTGAAGCAGAACAAGGTCGCCCGCGTAGACGGCGAGGCCAGCTTCACCGGCCCCAAGACCCTCTCTGTGAAGAAGTCCGACGGCTCCGTGGAGGAGATGACCGCCGACGCCATCATCGTGGCCACCGGCTCCGTCAACGCCCAGCCGCCCATCCCCGGTCTGAAGGAGAATCCCAACTGCATCGACTCCACCGGCGCCCTGAGCTTGGAACAGTTGCCCAAGAGCATGGTGGTCATCGGTGGCGGCGTCATCGGCCTGGAGCTGGCCTGCGCCT
>NZ_KI271761.1:1186-1665 GCF_000469445.2 Oscillibacter sp. KLE 1745
TGAAGGAGAATCCCAACTGCATCGACTCCACCGGTGCGCTGAGCCTGGAGAAGCTGCCCAAGAGCATGGTGGTCATCGGCGGCGGCGTCATCGGCCTGGAGCTGGCCTGCGCCTACGCGGCCTTCGGCACCAAGATCACCGTGGTGGAGGCACTGGACCACATGCTGCCCATGCTGGACGGCGACCTGACTGCCATCGGCGTGAAGCACATGAAGAAGATGGGCATGGAGTTCAACCTGGAGTGCCCGGTGCAGGCCGTGGAGGCCTCTCCCGTGGGCGCCAAGGTGGTCTGCAAGAACAAGGCCGGCGAAACCGTCAGCTTTGAGGCGGAGAAGGTGCTGGTGGCCATCGGCCGGAAGGCCAACACCGCCAGCCTGAACCTGGAGGCTGCCGGCCTTGCCAACGATCGGGGCCGGATCATCGTCAACGACAAGATGGAGACCAGCGTGCCCGGCGTGTACGCCATCGGCGACTGTGTC
>NZ_KI271761.1:1765-2260 GCF_000469445.2 Oscillibacter sp. KLE 1745
CCCAGCTGGCCCACACCGCCAGCGCCATGGGCGAAGTGGCTGCGGAGAACATCATGGGGATCCCTGCCGTGTATGACGAAAAGACCAACCCCACCTGCGTGTATATGGAGCCGGAGGCTGCCTCTGTCGGTCTGACCGAGGAGCAGTGCAAGGCCAAGGGCATCGACTACAAGGTGGGCAAGTTCCCGCTGGTGGCCAACGGCAAGTCCCTCATCATCAATGGCGGCGAGGGTCTGGTGAAGATCATCGCCGACGCCAAGTACGAGGAAGTGCTGGGTATGCACATCATCGGGCCCCGGGCTACGGACCTGATTGCCGAGGGCGCTCTGGCCCTGCGGCTGGAGGCCACCGTGGATGAGCTGATCTCCACGATCCACTCTCATCCCACGGTTTCCGAGTCCGTGCGGGAGTGCGCCCTGAACGTCCAGAAGCGCGCCATCCACATCAAGAACTGATTGCGTTTCCCGATGACAAGGGCCGCCGCTATCAAGCGGC
>NZ_KI271761.1:2360-13408 GCF_000469445.2 Oscillibacter sp. KLE 1745
CCCAGCTGGCCCACACCGCCAGCGCCATGGGCGAGGTGGCTGCGGAGAATATCTGCGGCATGGAGGCCCACTACGACGAATCCACCAATCCCACCTGCGTGTACATCGAGCCGGAGGCTGCCTCTGTGGGTCTCACAGAGGAGCAGGCCAAGGCGCAGGGGATCGACTACATGGTGGGCAAGTTCCCCATGAGCGCCAACGGCAAGGCTCTGATCCTGAACGGGGGCGAGGGCCTGGTGAAGATCATCGCCGGGAGGGAATACGGCGAGGTGCTGGGTATGCACATCATTGGGCCCCGCGCCACGGATCTGATCTGCGAAGGGGCGCTTGCCATCGGCAGCGAGCTGACGCTGGATGAGCTGGCAGCCACCATCCATTCCCACCCCACCGTCACCGAGACCATGCGGGAGTGTGCGCTGGACGCACTGGGCCGCGCGGTCCACATCCCGCCCCGCAGGAAATAACAGGGCAGTCCTTTCCGGAATTTAGAACAGGAGGTCAATGGGCATGAAAACACTTGGATATCTGGGCCTTGGCGTGATGGGCTACGGCATGACAGGCAATCTGATCGACAAGAGCGGCTGCGACATCTATGGCTACGACCCCGTGCCCGCTTTGCGGGAGCGGTTTGCCGCCCGGGGCGGCAAGGTCCTGGACGACGCTAAAACACTGTACAAAACCTGCGACATCATCTTCATGTGCCTGCCCACCAACGCCATCGTGAAGGCCACCATCACGGAGATCATGGAGACTGCCCGGCCCGGCACCACCATTGTGGACATGGGCTCCACCTCTCCCTATGTGATTCAGGAGCTCCACGCCGCGGCGGTGGAGAAGGGCTTCTATCTGCTGGACTCCCCGGTCAGCGGCGGCGAGACCGGCGCCAACGGCGGCACCCTGGTCATCATGTGCGGCGGCGAGAAAGAGGTCTTTGACGAGGTCCGGCCCTACCTGCTGATGATGGGTAAGACCGCCACCTACATGGGGCCCTCCGGCTGCGGCAGCACCGCCAAGGTGGCCAACAACATGATGGTGGGCATCCATCTGTGCGCCATGGGAGAGGCATTCGCCTTTGCGAAAAAGGCCGGGCTGGATCCTCAGACCCTTTTTGACGCCATCAAGGGCGGCTTTGCCCAGAGCGCAGTGATGGACGGAAAGGTCCCCAAGCTCCTGAGCCGAGACTTCTCCGCCAGTGCCCGGATCGCCGTCCACCTGAAGGACATCAACAACGCCATGGACGTGGCCGCCCACCTGGGGGTGGAGCTGCCCATGACGGAGATCGTCAAGGAGCAGATGGACTGGATGGACGCCCGCGGCATGATCGACGAGGACCAGTGCGCACTGGCCAAATACTACGAGGACGCCATGGGCGTGGAAATCAAGTGATCTCCCGCCAAGGAACAGGCAATCTGCGGGGACCGGCATCAGCCGGTCCCCGCTGGTTTTCCCTGTGGTACAGAATCATCGGATTTTTTGCGGGATAGCTGCGGGAAATCTTGCAAAGCGGCACAAAATATGGTACATTGTTCGAGAATACACACGGCGGGAGACTCCTCCCGTCCGTTTTTCGCGGTCTGACCGCCCCGGATTCCGCATGCAGCTGTGCGCCGTAGGTCGAAGATGGCCCATATTCTGATATTTTTCTGGAGGATATTCCATGTCTGAACTACGCACTGAAATTTCCCGGCGGAGGACCCTCGCCATCATCGTCCCACAAAAGCTGGCGCTTTTGCGGGAGCCCTGATTTGCGTTTGCTCCGGGCGGAGTGAATCCGCCCTTCGCCAAGGTTTTGCCTTGGCAAAACGCTTGGGCGGCGCAAAAGCGCCGTGGGTCGAAGATGGCCCATACTCTGATATTTTTCTGGAGGATATTCCATGTCTGAACTACGCACTGAAATTTCCCGGCGGAGGACCTTCGCCATCATCTCCCATCCGGACGCCGGCAAGACCACGCTGACAGAGAAGTTCCTGCTGTACGGCGGGGCCATCGCCCAGGCGGGCGAGGTCAAGGGAAAGCGGGCCCGCGCCGCCACCTCTGACTGGATGGAGATCGAGAAGCAGCGGGGCATCTCCGTCACGTCCTCCGTGCTGCAGTTCCAGCACAGCGGCTTCTGCATCAACATCCTGGACACCCCTGGCCACCAGGATTTCTCCGAGGACACCTACCGGACCCTGATGGCCGCGGACTCCGCCGTCATGGTCATTGACGGCGCCAAGGGTGTGGAGCCCCAGACCCGGAAGCTGTTTAGGGTCTGCGCCATCCGCCACATCCCCATCTTCACCTTCATCAACAAGATGGACCGGGAGACCAAAGACCCCCTGGAACTGTGCGAGGAGGTGGAGCGGGAGCTGGGCATCGACACCTATGCCGTCAACTGGCCCATCGGCTCCGGCAAGGAGTTCCAGGGCGTCTACGACCGGGAGAAGCAGCGCATCCTGTTCTTCCAGGCGGAGGAGCGGGGCAAGAAGGTCGGCTCCGCCGAGGTGGCCCTGGACGACCCGGCGCTGGAGGACATGATCGGCGCACAAAAGGCCGCCGCCCTCCGGGAGGAGGTGGAGCTGCTGGGGGCCGGACGGGAGTTTGACATGGAGGCTGTGCGGAACGGCACCCTGTCCCCCGTGTTCTTCGGCTCCGCCCTCACCACCTTCGGCGTGGAGCCGTTCCTGGAGGAGTTCCTCCGCATGACCACGCCGCCCCTGCCCCGTGTCAGCGACCAGGGGGAGGTGGATGTGTTCAGCGAGGACTTCTCCGCCTTCGTGTTCAAGATCCAGGCCAATATGAACAAGGCCCACCGGGACCGGCTGGCCTTCATGCGCATCTGCTCCGGCAAGTTTGAGCGGGACACGGAGTATTTTCATGTCCAGGGCAACAAAAAGCTGCGCCTCTCACAGCCCCAGCAGATGATGGCCGCGGAGCGGGAGATCATCGACGAGGCCTACGCCGGGGACATCATCGGCGTGTTTGACCCCGGCATCTTCTCCATCGGCGACACGGTGACGGTGCCTGGAAAGAAATTCAAGTTCTCCGGCATTCCCACCTTCGAGCCGGAGCACTTCATGCGGGTGTCTCCCAAGGACACCATGAAGCGCAAGCAGTTCATCAAGGGCACGGAGCAGATCGCCCAGGAGGGTGCCATCCAGATTTTCAAGCTGCCCGGCGCCGGCCTGGAGGAGGTCATCGTGGGCGTCGTGGGCACCCTGCAGTTCGACGTGTTCCAGTACCGGATGAGGAGCGAGTACGGCGTAGAGCTCTACATGGAGGGACTGCCCTACGAGCACCTGCGGGTCATCACCGCCTGCCCCTGCAAGCCGGAGGATCTGGTGCTGTGCACCGGCGCCGCCCTGCTGGAGGACTTCAAGGGCCGCCTGCTGGTGGCATTCGGCGGGGAGTGGTCCGTGGGCTTTCTCACCAAGCACAACCCCGGCCTGGAGCTGGCCGAGTCCCTGTCTGTCTGAGCCTGAAACCGTCCGCCGGAAAGAGGCGGACGGTTTTTTGCTTTTCTTTCTTCCGGCTGTCACCTTTTCGGCGGAAACCGCATCCTAATAAGTGACCGGTCAAACGAACCCAAAGGAGCGCTCAGTCCCGCCATGACAAATTTTTTGTTGGACAAAGAAATATTCTGCGACCAGGTAATCCGAAACCAGGAGACCATGTTCCGCACTGCCAAGGCTATCCTTCACCAGGACGAAGATGCGGAGGACGCCGTGCAGGAGGCCATCTGCGCCGCCTATGCCGGCCGCGGCAGCCTGCGGGACCCGGCGCGGTTCCGACCCTGGATCCTGAAAATTCTGGTCAACAAGTGCTATGAGTTCTGCCGGAAGCGGAGGACCACGGTGGACCTGGCGGATATCCAGGACTTCCTGCCGGCTCCGGCGGCAGATCAGGCGGAGCGCCTGTCTCTGTGGCAGGCGGTCATGGCGCTGAACAGCGACCTGCGGGCGGTCGTGACCCTGTTTTATTATGAGGACCTCTCCATCCGGGAGATCAGCGCCGTTCTGGGCATCAGCGAGGCGGCGGTGAAGACCCGTCTCTCCCGAGGGCGGTCCCGGCTAAAACAACTATTACACGAGGAATGAGGTGCGCAAGGTGGAGCCATTCGACAAGCGACTGAAAGAGCGGGCGAAGCAGGAACCCTTCCCCCTGCCGGAGACGTATGCCGGAAAGGTGCGGGACACCTGCGCCGCTTTAAAGGAGACGAACATGAAAGAAAACAAGCAAAAACGTTCCTATCGCTGGCTGGTCGGCGTAGCCGCAGCCCTGGCCGTATTCGTGGCCATTCCCAATGTATCTCCCGCGGCGGCTGCCGCCATGGAAGAAATCCCGGTGCTGGGCGCCGTGGTGCGGGTCATCACCTTCCGGGATTACCAGTATGACGATGGTCACAGCACTGCCGACGTCCACGTCCCGGAGCTGGGCGGCAGCGGCGCTGCAGACGAGATCAACGACCAGGTGCAGGCCTATACCGATCAGCTGATCGCCCAGTTCCAGACGGACTGCGAGGCTGCGGGCGAGAGCTACCAGGGCCTGGATGTGACCTCCTCTGTGGTGACGGACAGCGATACTTGGTTCACTCTGCGGATCGATGCCACGAGGACCGAGGCCAGCGGCTACAATTTCACCCGATTCTACCACATCAACAAAGCTACGGGTGAAGCCGTCACCCTCAGCGATCTGTTCCGGCCTGATGCGGACTACGTCTCTGTCCTGTCCGCGGAAGTCCTGCGGCAGATGGAGGAGCAGATGGCCGCGGACGCATCCCTGAGCTATCTGACGGACGAATTCACCGCTATTGACCCGGAGCAGAGCTTTTACTGGAACGCCGACGGCGATCTGGTTCTGGTGTTCGACGAGTACGCGGTGGCTGCAGGCTACATGGGCATGGTGGAGTTCACCATCCCTCAGGATGTGTACAGCGCCCTGCTGAAGTGACCGCGCTCCCCCATAAACCTTTATACGCATTGGGCGCATCGTAGATAAGGGCAAATGCTGTGGTGAAAGGTTTGGCGCATGGTTTCCGGTTGCCCCAAAGGAGCGGGGAAAGATGCATTCAGTTTTCTGCGGTGCTTTTGTATAACAGAGAACAGCGGACCGCTTCAGCGGTCCGCTGTTGTTTTCCAGGTTTACTGGGCTTGCTCCATCCGCCAGACGATGGCGGAGATCTGGCCCCGGGTCAGAGTGTTGTAGGGCTTGAAGGTGCTGGTGCCGTTGCTGAAGTAGCCCTCCACGATGCCTGCGGCATTCAGCGCCTGGACATAGGGGTCCGTGGTGTCGGTGAAGGGACGGACGCTGGACAGGTTGCTGATGCTGAGGCCCATGGCCTTGGCCGCGATCTGGCTGACCGCCAGCCGGGTGATGGGGGCGTTCAGGTTCACGCTGCCGGACACCAGCCCGTCCGCCTGCGCCCGGGCCAGATAGCCGCTGAACACGTTGGAGTTCACCGGCTTCTGCTCGTCATAGCCAGCGGCCAGCATGATGAGCTTCAGCGCCGCGCCGTAGGTCACCTGGTTGTCGGGCTTGAAGGTGCCGTCGCTGTATCCGTCGATCACGTCGGCGTCGCTGAGCTCCAGTACATATTTATAGCACCAGGTGGAGGAGGTGATATCAGAGAAGTCCTCCATAGCGCTGACAATGCCCAGGCAAAGCTTGCCGCTGGCAATGGGATCGCCGTTGCTGTTGCAGGCCACATAGGGGATTTCCACAGATCCGGTGAAGCCGCTGGCCGGCACGAACCGCAGCTGGCTGATCCGCTCGCTGCCGCTGGAGTAGCCGTACAGGGTCTCGGTGTCCGCCCGCTTGGAGGTGCCGCTGCCCACGTAGATGACACCCTCGTTGGTGGCGGGCAGTTCCAGCAGCTGGATGCTGGCCAGACCCAGGCCGCTGGACTGGGCCACCGCCGTGTAGATGGAGGCAGCGGGGAAGGTGACGGCCGTGTTTCTGGGCGTGGGGCCGTAAACGTCGGGCACCTCGCTGAGGTTCACGCTGATGAGGATGGTGCCGGACACAGAACGGCTGCCGGAGCCGTAAGCGGTGAAGGGGATCTGGGCGCAGTAGTTGACGCCGCTGGGTATGTATGTCAGCTCGCTGAGGGCGTGCTGGCTGCTGGAGGGACTGAAGTAGAAATCTATGTCGTCGCAGTTGTCGTCGGTGATGCGCAGGCTGCTGGAGCTGCCGTAGCTGCTGGTACCGTAGTAGTTGTAGTACAGGCTGCCGTAAGTGGGCGCATCTTTAAAGGTGACATACTGCAGGGTATAGCCGGGGTAGCTCTCCTCAAAGAACCGGGCGATGTCGTTGGCGTTGATCTGCACTCGGCCGCTGTAATCCGTATAATAGCGGATATCGCCGCCCTCTGCGGCCACGCCGGTTCCCCCCACATCGCCGATGGCGATGGCCACGGTGCCGTAGGCCTTGTCGCCGTCCTCACCGTAGGCAGTGAAGTCCAGCTCCACCACCTTGCCGTCGGCGTCCCTGTCCGCCACAAAGGTCAGGTCATCCAGGGTGAAGTCCTCGTCGTAGAACAGGTCCTTGCTGTCGTAGTAGAAATAACCGTCGTCCAGGTCGCTCTCGTCAAAGTACGTCCGGTCATCATCGTAGTCGTAGCTGTACAGCTCGCCCCAGTCGTCCAGTCCGTCGGCGTCGGTGAACCGTACATACTCCAGATCGTCCCCGGTCTCGTCATCCAGGAAATCCCAGAAGTCGTCCCGGTCAAAGGTCACGCTGTCGTCGGGATCCACCTCGTAAATGATGTCGCCCTTCACCTTGGTGCCGGTGCTGCTGCCCTTGCCGATCTCAATGGTGAGGGTGGCGGAGATCTTGTCGCCTTTCACGCCGCGCATGGTGACGTCAAAGGTCAGGGTGTCTTCATCGGCATTCCGGTCCGCCGCAAAGGTCAGCGTGTCCAGCTCGAAGTCATAGTCGTCCCAGATATCGTCCTCATCATAGTAAAACACGGCGTCGTCCAGGTCACTGTCGTTCAGCTCGTAATCCCGGGTGTAGTCGTCGGAATCGTATCCGTCGGCGTAGAAACAGCCGTAATCGTCAAAGTCGTCATAGTCGGTGAACTCCACGTATTCCAGTTCGTCGTAATCCGACTCGTCGTAGAAGAAATCGTAGAAATCCTCCGCGTCCAGCGTCACATCGTCGTCCGGGTCCACCTGATAGGTCAGGTCGCCCTTGCTGCTGGTGCCGCTGCCCTTGCCGACCTCGATGTACAGAGTGCCATATACCTTGTCACCGTCCACGCCGTGCATGGTGAAGTCAAAGGCCAGGGTGTCCGCGTCGGCGTTCCGGTCGGCGTAGAACGTCAGCGTGTCCAGTTCAAAGTCATAGTCGTACCAGACGTCGTTCTCGTCGTAATAGAACATGGCATCGTCCAGATCGCTGTCATTGAGCTCATAGTCCGGGATATAGTCATCGCTGTCGTATCCGTCTGCACCGAAATATCCGAAGTCATCGAAATCATCGTAGCTGGTGAACTCCACATACTCCAGCTCGTCATAGCGGCCGTCTTCCTCGTCGAAGAGGTCCCAGAAATCCTCGGCGTCCACCGTCACATCGTCACCGGGGTCCACCTTGTAGGTCAGCTCCACGTCGCCGGAGCCGGAGCGGGAGCCACCCTCCACATCAATGCGGACCGTTGCATAGAATGACCCTTCGTCGCCGTACAGCCTGACATCAAAATCCAGTGTGTCGCTGTCGATGTTGTCATAGGTCTCAAACCGCAGCGTGTCCAGGTCGATGTCGTAATCGTCCGCATCAGCACGGTCATAGTAGAATTCGTAGTTCTCCAGCGCCTTGGAATCCACGTCGTCGAACCCGTAACGGTCAAAGTCCTCGAAGGTGAAATAGCCGTAATCGTCAAAGTCATCATAATCGGTGAATTCCACGTATTCAAGGTATCCGCCGTTGTCGTCCTCATAGATTTCCTGAAAGTCATCCGCATCCAGCCAGACGCCGCTGTCCTCGTCCACATCGTACGTCAGATCCGCCGAGGCCGCAGACGCCATGGGAACGGTTCCGGCCAGCAGCGCCAGCGCCAGCAGACACGCCGGGAGCTTTTTCTTCCAAAATGTTTTCATAGTCCTCTTTCCTCCATCATATTCCAAAAGGCTTGCTTCCAGCTTCTATCTCTCTACATGTAACATACCGGGAAAGTGCTCGGCAATCATGAACAAATTATGAACTTTTCGCCATTCGGGAAAAAAGATTCCGGTCCGGCCGCATCCTGGAAAACGAAATTGTCCCCTGAAATACACAGACGGCCCGGGATTTTCCGTTTTTTTACGGGTTTTTCTTTACAAACAAACGTTCCTCCGATATAATACTATGGCTAATGAAATTTGAGGAAGTGGAGAGAGCACATGGCTTTGATCGAATACGACGAATATAAGCAGAGGCTCCGGGACCTGGGGCCCGAGCTGGAGAAGCTCTCCGCCGCGCTGGACATGGACAGCGCCCGCGCGGAGGCCCGAAAGCTGGAGGACGAGACCGCCCAGGACGGCTTCTGGAACGACCTGGAGCGATCCCAGAAGGTGCAGCAGCGCCTCAAGCAGCTGCAGAACAAGATCGCCCGCCAGGACAAGCTGGTGACCGAGTGGCAGGATCTGACGGCCCTGTGCGAGATGGGCCAGGAGGCGGAGGATGAGGAGCTGCTGGAAGAGCTGAAGTCCGGTTTCCAGACCCTGGAGGAGAAGATCGAGGAGTCCCGGATGGCCACGCTCCTCTCTGGGGAGTACGACGGCCACAGCGCCATCCTGACCTTCCATGCCGGCGCCGGCGGCACCGAGGCCCAGGACTGGGCCCAGATGCTCTACCGGATGTACACCCGCTGGACGGAGCGCCACGACTTCACCTATCAGATCCTGGACTATGAGGACGGCGACGAGGCGGGCATCAAATCCGCGTCCATCGCCATCCAGGGGGATAACGCCTACGGCCTTTTGAAGAGTGAGAACGGCGTCCACCGGCTGGTCCGGGTGTCTCCCTTTGATGCCAACGCCCGCCGGCAGACCAGCTTTGCCGCGGTGGAGGTCATGCCCGAGATCGAGGATGACGACGAGGTGGAGATCCGGGAGGAGGACATTGAGATGCAGGTCTACCGGGCCAGCGGCGCCGGCGGCCAGCACGTGAACAAGACCTCATCCGCCGTGCGCCTCATCCACAAGCCCACGGGCATCGTGGTGGCCAGCCAGCAGGAGCGCAGCCAGTTTCAGAACAAGGACAACTGCATGAAGATGCTGCGGGCCAAGCTGGTGGAGCTGAAGCAGCAGCAGCACGCGGAGAAGATCTCCGATATCAAGGGCGTGCAGATGAAGATCGAGTGGGGCAGCCAGATCCGCTCCTACGTGTTCATGCCCTACCAGATGGTGAAGGACACCCGCACCGGCTATGAGACCGGCAACATCGACAACGTTATGGACGGCGATCTGGACGGCTTCATCAACGCGTATCTCACTCAGCTGGCCACCGGTGAGCTGAAAAAATAAATCGTCCACGCATCCTTCCGGATGCCCGGCTTTCCGGAGCCGCAACCTAATAGAGAAATCAAAATATGAGACGTGGCGCGGGGTGGTCCCCGTGTCACGTCTCTCTGAATGAGAAAGGATGTTGGAATTTCCATGGCAGAAAAATTCCCCCAGGGCGCGGCGCCCCAGGAGAACAAGATGGGCGTGCTGCCCATCGGACGGCTGCTGACCAACATGGCGGTCCCCATGATGATCTCCATGCTGGTCCAGGCCTGCTACAATGTGGTGGACAGCGTGTTCGTGGCACAGATCAGCGAGGATGCCCTGAATGCCGTGTCCCTGGCCTTCCCCCTGCAGAACCTGATGATCGCCTTCGGCGCAGGCACCGCTGTGGGCATCAACGCGCTCCTCTCCCGGTCCCTGGGAGAGAAGAATCAGGCCATGGCGGACCGGGCTGCCAACACGGGCATCTTTCTGGCCCTGTGCAATTTCGCGCTATTCGCCCTGATCGGCATCTTCTTCTCCCGGACCTTCTTTGAGCTGCAGGCCGGGGGAGAACAGGTGATTATCGACTACGGCGTGGATTACGCCTCCATCTGCCTGGGCTGCTCCATCGGTATTTTCAGCCAGTTCTGCTTTGAGCGGTTGCTGCAGTCCACCGGCCGCACGTTCCTGGCCATGTGCACCCAGCTTACCGGCGCCCTCATCAACATCGTGCTGGACCCCATCCTGATCTTCGGCTGGTTCGGCCTGCCCCGGATGGAGGTGGCCGGCGCCGCCATTGCCACGGTGGCAGGGCAGATTGTGGCTGCCGCCGCTGCCCTGGTGCTGAACCTCAAATGCAATCCGGACATCCACATCCTGCCTCGGGAGATCCGCTGGCACGGCAAGGTGGCGGCGGAGATCTACCGGGTGGGCTTCCCCTCCATCGTCATGCAGTCCATCGGCTCCGCCATGGTGTTCGGCATGAACAAGATCCTCTTCTCCTTCACCAAGACGGCCACCGCCGTGTTCGGCGCATACTTCAAGCTTCAGAGCTTCGTCTTCATGCCGGTGTTCGGCCTGAACAACGGCATGGTGCCCATCGTCAGCTATAACTACGGCGCCGCCAGCCTGCCCCGGGTGAAGCGGACCATCAAGCTGACCATCTGCACCGCCATGGCCATCATGGCTGTGGGATGCCTGATTTTCCAGCTCTTCCCCCAGCAGCTGCTGATGTTCTTCAACGCCTCGGAGGAGATGCTCTCCATCGGCTCCGTGGCTCTGCGGATCATCTCCGTGTCCTTCGTGCTGGCGGGCTTCGACATCATTGCCGGTTCCGTGTGTCAGGCTATCGGCAACCCGCTGTACAGTCTGATTACCTCTGTGTGCCGCCAGCTGGTGGTGCTGCTGCCGGTGGCATGGCTGTTGTCCCACACCGGCGTCCTGACGCTGGTGTGGCTGGCCTTCCCCATCTCCGAACTGGTGTCCCTGGTACTGAGCGCTATCTTCCTGCGCCGGACCATGCGGGCCGTTGCCGAGCGGATCGGCAGCCGGGCGGCCTGACTCCAGAGAAAAGCAGCGGCGGAACGGCCTTTGCCGTTCCGC
>NZ_KI271761.1:13508-57927 GCF_000469445.2 Oscillibacter sp. KLE 1745
AGGGCCGCCGCTATCAAGCGGCGGCCCTTTTTGCTGCGTGAAGAACGGTATGGTGCCTCAATGGCGCGGCAAAACTCCAGTGTGCAGTCCAGGAGGATATAAATGCGGGAAGCCCCCATATACCTCCAGATTTGCCCGACAGCGTAACAGGGATACAGCGTGTGGAGCTGCAGGGGGTACTGTACCGGTCGGGAAAGACGGGGCGTTTCATTTTCTCCTTTGCTTGTCCACGCCGATCTTTTATGAGAAATGCCGATCAGGAGATGCACGCTGAACGCTGAAGCATGGGATGAGGCAGGGGAATTCAACTGTCATGTTCACGCTTTTCTGGCATATACCTGCCTGTCGTTATGGTTATATCATAAATAGAGCGAAGATATTGCGCATGTTTTGCATCTGATACATTTCACCATGGAGAAACGGGAGGAACGGCCTTGAAGAAGCGGAGAAATCCCGCTATAATGGGGTGGCATGAACGGACAAGGAGGGCAGGAGACCATGGCGGTGACCGGACGGTTTGCGCCGTCGCCAAGCGGGCGCATCCATTTGGGGAATATTTTGTGCTGCCTGCTGGCTTGGCTCAGCGCCCGGCAGAAGGGCGGGAGAGTGATCCTGCGGATCGAGGATCTGGATATCGCGCGATGCCCGCGGCGCTATGGGGAGCAGATGTGCCGGGACATCCGGTGGCTGGGACTGGACTGGGACGAGGGACCTGTCATCGGCGGCCCCAGCGGCCCCTATGAGCAGAGCCGGAGGACGGCGCTGTATCAGGCTGCTCTGAGGCGACTGGAGGCCCAGGGGCTGGTCTACCCCTGCTTCTGTACCCGGGCGGAGCTCCATGCCGCCAGTGCTCCCCACCGGGAGGATGGACAGGTGGTCTACCCGGGGACCTGCCGCGGTCTGACCGCGGAGCAGGCGGCAGAGCGGGCCCGGCGCACAGGCCGCGCCCCCGCCCTGCGGCTGTGGGTGCCGGAGGAGGAGATCACTTTCACCGACGGCCACATGGGGGAGTACAGGGAGTGGCTGCCTGCGGACTGCGGGGATTTTCTGCTGCGGCGGTCGGACGGCATATTTGCCTATCAACTGGCGGTGGTGGTGGATGACGCGGCCATGGGCGTCACAGAAGTAGTGCGGGGGGCGGACCTGCTGGCGTCCACCCCCAGGCAGCTGCTGCTGTATCGGCTGCTGGGACTGGAGGCACCGGCGTTTTACCATTTCCCGCTGCTTCTGGGAAGCGATGGACAGCGGCTCAGCAAGCGGAACGCGGATGCGGGGCTGGACACGCTGGGAGAGCGGTATACGGCACCGGAAATCCTGGGAAAGCTGGCATATCTCGCAGGCTTCAACCCCTCGGCAGAACCCAGAAGCGGGGAGAGCCTGCTGGAGGACTTTGCCTGGGAGAGGGTCCCCAGAGCGGATATCCGCATTCCGGAGGGACTGTTTTGAAAAGGAAGCGGCACAGGCTGACAGCCTGTGCCGCTTCTTTAGTTGCTTTGTCCCGAAAGGGCGTCTGGAATCTCCACTTCTGCCATCAGCTCCCGGCTGATGATGGTGAGCATCTCCTCCAGCTTGGCGCACTCCGCCGGGGTAAACCGCTGCGTGATGCGGTTCATGACGGCGGTCATGTAGGCCGTGCTGATGTTGTAGTAGTCGATATACTTCTGAGTGATCTCCAGATGGTATTCCCGCCGGTCGTCGGAAGACTGGACCTTGCGGATGTAGCCTTTCTTGATGAGGCTGTTGACCTTGTATGCCGCGTTGGGAGGGGAGATCCGCATGAAGGTGGCAAATTCATTCACCGTGGGACTGCCCAGAGCCTGAATGGCCTCCATGCAGAAGGTCTCCACCGTCGTCAGACTGGCCTCACGATCCTGAAAGCGGCTGAAGATCTCCTGGTAAAAGTGCAGCTTGAACTTGGTGTACACGTTAAAAAAAGCGTCTTTCAGCATGGCTGCAAGCCCTCTTTCCCGCGCCTTGCCCGCATGGCGGGAAAGCGTCGGCTGTCATTCCGCACCGATGGCGAAGGTCAGTTCCGCCGTACAGGCCAGTTCGCCGTTGACCGTGGCCTTGCACTCGCCGATGCCCACCGCCCCGCGGCGCTTGGTGAGAACGCACTCCATTTCCAGCACGTCGCCGGGGGTCACCTTCCGGCGGAAGCGGGCGTTTTTCACGCCGCCGAACAGGGCGATCTTGCCCTGGTTCTCCGGCAGGGAGAGGATGGCCACGGCGCCCACCTGGGCCATGGCCTCCAAGATCAGCACACCGGGCATGACGTGCTCCTGGGGAAAGTGGCCGCAGAAGAACTGCTCATTGACGCTGACGCACTTGCGGCCCTTGGCCCACTGGCCGGGCTCGTAATCGGTGATCCGGTCCACCAGAGCAAAGGGGAACCGGTGGGGTAGGATCTGCGCGATCTGGTTGGAATTCAATTCGTTTGCCATGGTCTCACGCCTCCCATCGTTTGAACAGCAGGCTGCCGTTGTGGCCGCCGAATCCCAGAGAGTTGGACATGGCGTAGCGCACATCGGCGCTGCGGCCGTGACCCGGCACCACGTCCAGGTCGCAGGCGGGATCCGGCACCTGATAGTTGATGGTGGCGGGAAGATAGCCGTCATGCAGCGCCATGGCGCAGAACATGGCCTCCACAGCACCGGCGGCGCCCAGCATGTGGCCGGTCATGGACTTGGTGGAGCTGATGGCCAGCTTGTAGGCGTGGTCACCGAACACAGTCTTGACGGCGGCCGTCTCGCCGGCGTCGTTCAGGGGGGTGGAGGTGCCGTGGGCGTTGATATAGTCCACATCCTCCGGCTTGGCGCCGCCGTCTGCAAGGGCCATCTCCATGGCCTTGGCGGCACCGCTGCCGTCGGGCCGGGGAGCGGTCATGTGATAGGCGTCGCAGGTGGCGCCGTAGCCCACGACCTCCGCAAGGATTCGGGCGCCCCGGGCCTTGGCGTGCTCCAGCTCCTCCAGCAGGAGGATGGCCGCACCCTCGCCCAGCACGAAGCCGCTGCGCTCCGCGTCAAAGGGGATGGAAGCCCGCTTGGGATCGGGATTCTGGGTCAGGGCCTTCATGGAGGTGAAGGCGCCGATGGCCAGAGGCGTCACAGCGGACTCCGTACCGCCGCAGAGCATCACATCAGCATAACCGTCCCGGATATAGTGGAAGGCATCGCCTACGGCATTGGTGCCGCCGGTACAGGCGGTCACCGGACAGGAGCACATGCCCCGGAAGCCGGTGTGGATGGCGATCTGGCCGGCGGCCATGTTGCAGATGCCAGTGGGGATATAGAAGGGAGAGACCCGGTCCCAGCCCTTCTCCTTGCCCTTGTCGTGCTCTGCCTCCGTGATGGAGAGGCCGCCGATGCCGCTGGAGACAATGACGCCGCAGCGATCCGCCTCCGCTTCATCCAACGTGAAGCCAGCACCGTCCAGTGCCTCCTTGGCGGAGACGACGGCCATCTGGGTGAAGCGGCCCATCCGCTTGGCCTCTGGCTTGCTCATGTAGTTCTCCGGCACGAAGCCCTTGACCTCCGCGGCCAGATGGACCTTCAGATCGGTGGGATCGAATTGGGTGATGGGAGCGATGCCGCACACACCGTCCTTCACAGCCTGCCAGCTCTCTGCCGCGGTAAGGCCAATGGGGGTCACGGCCCCCAGGCCGGTGATCACGACTCTCCGTCGTTCCATAGTATACCTCCTGTAGATAGAGTTGGGAGCACCCGGAAAAGGTGTTCCAAAAGGCCCCGCAAAAGGAAGGGGGCTGGGGAAATCCATTCGGGGTTCCCCGGTTGATCTGCCAGAGGCAGATCAAGAAATTCCAATCATTTTCGGCAGGGCGCACCCCAGGGCGGCTTCTCTTGCCCCTGCGGGGCAATTCACCTTCTGTACCTGCCGAAAATACTTTGACCCAAGCCGCTGAAAGCGGCGCGGAAGTGCCCTTGGGGTGCAGACTGGTGATGGGGGTTCAGCGGAGCCGGTGGCATACCGGCGGAGCGTCCAAGGGGGACACTGTCCCCCTTGGATGCTTCACATCGCCATGCCCCCGTCGACGGCCAGGACCTGGCCGGTGACATAGGCGGCCTCGTCGCTGGCCAGGAAGGCCACGGCCTTTGCCACATCCTCCGGCGCACCCAGCCGCTGCATAGGGATGGTGGGCATCATGGCGTCCTTGGCGGCCTGGGGCATGGCAGCGGTCATGTCCGTCTCAATGAAGCCGGGGGCCACGGCGTTGACCGTCACGCCCCGGGAGGCCAGCTCCTTGGCCAGGGACTTGGTCATGCCTACCACACCCGCCTTGCTGGCGGCGTAGTTCACCTGGCCGGCGTTGCCCCGGAGGCCCACCACGCTGGAGAGGTTCACGATCCGGCCGTACCGCTGCTTCATCATGATTCGGGACACGGCCTTCATGCACAGGAAGGTGCCTTTCAGGTTCGTGTCGATCACCGCGTCGAAGTCGGCCTCCTTCATCATCATCACAAGGCCGTCCCGGGTGACGCCGGCATTGTTCACCAGAATGTCGATCCGGCCGAATTCCTTCACAGCGGCATCCATCAGGGCCTTCACCTGGGCCTCGTCCGCCACGTTGCACTGCACGGCCAGGGCCTTGGCACCCAGGTCCTCGCAAGCGGTCACGGTCTCCTGGGCAGCTTCCGCCCGGCCGGCGTAGCACAGCACCACATTGGCGCCGCCCCGGGCCAGCTCCTCGCAGATGGCCCGGCCGATGCCCCGGCTGCCGCCGGTGACCACGGCGGTCTTTCCAGCAAAATTCATCATGCCTTCTCCTTTATCAGTTGTTCCAGCGTGTCGGGCAGGTTCTCCACATTCGCTGCGGTCTCCACCGCGCAGACCGGTATGCCGGGAACGGTCTTTTTCACAAAACCGCTGAGGGCTTTGCCCGGGCCGATCTCCACGATGGCGTCCACGCCCATGTCGGCCATCTTCCGGATGGAGTCCTCCATGAACACGCTGCTCTGCACCTGCTTTACCAACAGCTCCTGGATGGGGGTGCTGTCATCCTTCACATCCCCCAGGCAGTTGAAGATCACGGGGATCTGGGGATCCGCAAACGCCACGCCCTGGAAGTATTCCCGCAGGGCATTCCCGGCAGGGGCCATCAGGGGGGTGTGGAAGGGGCCGCTGACCTTCAGGGGCAGGCACCGGCGGGCGCCCTTCTCCTTGGCAATGGCGGCGGCCTTCTCCACAGCGGCCTTCTCACCGCCGATGACCAGCTGGCCGGGACAGTTGTAGTTGGCGATTACCACGCACCCCAGGTCAGAGGCCGCGTCGCAGGCATCCTGCAGGGGGCTGCGGTCCAGATTCAGGACGGCCATCATGGCGCTCTCCCGGCCGGCAGCCGCCTCCTCCATGGCCTTGCCCCGGAAAGCCACCAGACGGATAGCTGTGGCGGCGTCGAACACACCGGCGGCGTGAAGGGCAGAGTACTCACCCAGGGAGAGGCCCGCCGCCACAGCGGGGGTGATGCCCTTCTCCCGCAGCACCGCCGTCATACCGGCGGCAAAGGCCACCATGCAGGGCTGGGTGTAGCGGGTCTGGTTGATGATGCCGTCCGGGTCCTCAAAGGAGACCTTCTTCAGGTCAAAATCCACCTCCGCATGGTCGTAAACAGCCCGGAAAGCGGAAAACGCCTCGTACAGATCGGCGCCCATGCCGGCATGCTGGCTGCCCTGACCGGCGTACAAAAAGCCCAGTTTCATTCTGCGTCGCTCCATTCTGCGGCGGTGGCCTTCGCCCGTGCGATACCGCTCTCATACAGATCACGGAAAATCTCGGCCACGGGCCGGATCTCGTGGAGCATACCAGCCACCTGGCCGCTCATGACGCTGCCCATTTCCACATCGCCCTCCAGCACGGCCCGGCGCAGGCCGCCCAGGGTGACCTTCTCCAGCTCCTCCAGAGAGGCGCCGCGCTTCTCCAGGGCCAGATACTCCCGGGCCATCTTGTTCTTCAGGATTCGGACCGGGCCGCCGATGGAACGGCCGGTGACCACCGTATCACTGTCCTTGGCCTTCAGCACAGCCTGCTTGTAATTGGGGTGGATGGGGCACTCCTCGCTGGCAAGCAAACAGGTGCCCACCTGGATGCCGCAGGCACCCAGGGCAAAGGCCGCAGCCGCCTGACGGCCGTCCGCGATGCCGCCGGCCGCCACCACGGGAACGCTTACCGCATCGATGACCTGGGGCACCAGGGCCATGGTGGTCATCTCGCCCACGTGGCCGCCGGACTCCGTGCCCTCGGCGATGATGGCGTCCACGCCATAGCGCTCCAGCCGCTTGGCCAGAACCGCCGCCGCCACTACGGGCATCACCTTGATGCCCTTTTCCTTCCAGGCGGGAATGTACTTGCCGGGATTGCCGGCGCCGGTGGTGACCACTTTCACGCCCTCTTCCAGAATGATCTGGGCGATGTCGTCGGCATAGGGGCTCATCAGCATCAGATTGACGCCGAAGGGCTTGTCCGTCAGCTCCTTGGCCCGGCGGATCTCCTGGCGGAGACGGTCGCCGTCCCAGCCGCCGGTGGCGATCATGCCCAGGGCCCCGGCGTTGGAGCAGGCGGCGGCGAACTCGCCGGTGGCGATGTTGGCCATACCGCCCTGGATAAAGGGGTACTTGGTTCCCAGGATTTCATTGAGCTTTTTCATAAAAATCTCCCATTCGCCGCTGTGCGCGGCCTAAATAAAGCTGAAGTTTTCGCCGGTAACAGGCTTGCGTCCAGAGCGCCTGCTTGACGTGCAGGGAGTCAGGCGAACTCCACCAGGGCGCCGCCCCAGGTGAGGCCGCCGCCGAAGCCCACCACCAGGACCCGGGAGCCGGGCCCCACCTTTCCCAGGTCATGGAGCTCACTGATGACCAGGGGGATGCTGGCGGCGGAGGTGTTGCCGTATTTCTGGATGTTCTTGTAGTACTTCTCCGGGGGGATGTGGTACTTTTTGGCTGCCAGGTCGATGATCCGGGCGTTGGCCTGGTGGAAGACGAAGAAGTCCACGTCCTCAATGGCCATGACGGCCTTTTCCAGCACCTGGTCGATGCAGTAGGGCACTGCCTTAACGGCGAACTTGAAGGTGGGCTGGCCGTGCATGAAGATGCGGGCCGGCGCCGGCTTCTCCGCGCCGGTGACGCCCAGCATGTCCGGGTCGCCGTGGCAGCCCAGAACGGCGTGGATGGAGGGATAGTCCTCCCGCCACTCCACCACCACAGCGCCGGCGCCGTCTCCGAAGAGGACGCAGGTGCCCCGGTCCTCCCAGTTGATGAACCGGGAGAGCATCTCCGCGCCGATCACCAGGCCGTACTTCCGGGGGGCCTGGGCCAGCAGGCACTCCATGGTGTGGATGGCGAACAGGAAGCCGCTGCATGCGGCATTCAGGTCAAAGCACACCGCGTCGTGGGGCAGCCCCAGCCCCCGCTGCACCATGCAGGCGGCAGAGGGGGACAGGTAGTCGGAGGAGAAAGTGGCCACCACGCAGGCGCCGATGTCCTCCGGGGAAATCCCGGCGTTTTCCAGCGCCTGCCGGGCGGCGCCCACGCACATATCCGTGTGGGTCTCCGTGGTGCAGTGGTGGCGGGTCTGGATGCCGGTGCGGGTGGTGATCCACTCGTCGCTGGTATCCACGATTTTTGCCAGGTCGTCGTTGGTGACGATTTTCGCAGGGGCGAACCGGCCGGTGCCTCTGATTTTGATTCCGCTCATGCTTCCTCCTTCTGGGGTGCTGCGCCCATGCGTCTGAATTTTTGATACCGGCCTGCGGCCAGAGCGGCTCCGCTCTCTTTGGAGAGCTCCGCCAGGCAGCGGCTCAGAGCCCGATCCACCTGCCGCATGTGGGCGGCAGGAGCCAGATGGGCGCCGCCCTCCGGCTCAGGGATGATGCCGTCGATGACGCCCAGCTCCAGCAGGTCCGGCGCCGTCAGCTTCATCAGCTCACAGGCTTCCTCATGTCTGGCGGAGTCCTTCCACAGAATGGAGGCGAAGCCTTCCGGAGAGAGGATGGCGTACACGGAGTTCTCCAGCATCAGCACCCGGTTGGCAACGCCCAGCGCCAGCGCGCCGCCGCTGTTGCCCTCGCCGGTGATGAGGGCGATGACGGGGACGGTGAGGCGGCTCATCTCATAGAGATTCCGGGCGATGGCCTCGCCCTGGCCGTGGGCCTCGGCCTCCAGGCCGGGATAGGCGCCGGAGGTGTCGATAAACGTGAGGATGGGGCGGCGGAACTTCTCCGCCTGCCGCATCAGCCGCAGAGCCTTGCGGTACCCTTCCGGATTGGGCATGCCGAAGTTGCACTTGAGGTTCTCCTCCAGCGTTTTGCCCTTCCGGGTGCCGATGACGGTCACGGGGCGGCCGTGGTACAGGGCCACGCCGCCCAAGATCGCGGCATCCTCGCCGCAGAGGCGGTCGCCCTTCTGCTCAAAGAAGTCTGTGAACAGCGCCTGAATATAATCTGTGATATTGGGCCGCTGGGGGTGGCGGGCAATGGCCACCCGCTGGGCGGCGGTCAGCGGTTCGCTCATGTGCGTCCCCCTTTCTCATGGAGCCGCAGCAGCTGGGACAGGGTGTCCCGCATCTGAAGGCGCGGCACCACCGCGTCCACAAAGCCGTGCTCCTCCTGGAACTCCGCCCGCTGGAAGCCCTCCGGCAGGGTCTGGCCGATGGTCTGCTGGATGACCCGGGGACCGGCAAAGCCGATCAGAGCGCCGGGCTCCGCCAGGATGATATCGCCCAGAGAGGCGAAACTGGCAGTGACCCCACCAGTGGTGGGGTCCGTAAAGACGGAAATATACAAAAGCCCTTTCTCCGAGAAGCGGGCCAGCGCCGCACTGGTCTTGGTCATCTGCATCAGGGAGAGGATGCCCTCCTGCATCCGGGCACCGCCGCTGGCGGCGAACAGGATCAGGGGCAGGCGGTTCTTGGTGGCGTACTCAATGGCCAGGGTGATCTTCTCACCCACGGCGGCACTCATGGAGCCCATGAAGAAGCGGCTGTCCAGCACACCCACTACGCATTTGCGGCCCCCGATGGTGCCGGTGGCGGTGACCACGGCCTCCGTCAGGCCGGTCTTGCGCTGGGCGGCCTCCACCTTGGCCCGGTAGCCGGGGAAGGAGAGCGGGTCCGCCGCAGGCAGCTTTTCAAACAGCTCCCGGAAGGAGCCGGGGTCCAGAATCGTGCTGAGCCGATAGTAGGCGCCGATGGGGAAATGGTAGCCGCACTTGGGGCAGACCGACAGGTTCTGCGCCACGGATTTGCGGTCGCTGTCCTGCCCGCACTTGGGACAGGTGATGGCTTTATCGCCGGGAATGTGATTGTCCCGGATGGCCTTCATGGCCAGCAGGCGCGCCCGGCGCTTGGCGAAGACGCCGTTCATCCCACTCATGCATCCACCCCGCTTTCACTGAGCTTGCGGCTGAATTCCAGCAGCTCCGACAGGTGTTCATCCAGGAAGGCAGTGGTGCACTCTCCCAGAATGAACTCCGGATGGTACAGAATCTGATAGGAGAGCTCCGCATTGGTGGGGAAGCCCTCCAGAGTGAACTCCTCCAGGCAGCGGCGCATCCGCCGGATGGTCTCCATCCGAGTGGGGGCGTAGGCCAGGATCTTGGCCGCCATAGAGTCGTAGTAAGGAGACAGCTCGCACCCGCTGTACAGGCAGGAGTCCACCCGCACGCCGGGGCCGCCGGGGAAATGGAGGAAATCCACCCGTCCGGGGCAGGGGCGGAACCCCTGCACAGGGTCTTCGGCGTTGATGCGGCACTCGATGGCATGGCCCTGGAGCGTCACATCCTCCTGCCGCAGGCGCAGCGCCAGGCCGGAGGCAATCCGCAGCTGTTGGCGCACCAGATCCACACCGGTGACCAGCTCGGTGACGCCGTGCTCTACCTGGATGCGGGTGTTCATCTCCATGAAATAGAAATGCTCCCGGTCCGGGTCCAGCAGGAACTCCACTGTGCCGGCATTCTCATAGCCAACGGCTTTGGCCGCCTTTACGGCGGCGGCGCCCATCCGCTCCCGCAGCTCCGGCGTCAAACACCGGGCAGGGGCCTCCTCGATGAGCTTCTGGTTCCGCCGCTGGACCGAGCAGTCCCGGTCCCCCAGATGGATGACGTTGCCGTAGCGGTCCGCCAGCACCTGGAACTCGATGTGCCGGGGCCGGAGCACCAGCTTCTCCAGATACATCTCGTCATTGCCGAAGCAGGCCTGGGCCTCTGCCTTGGCCTCCGCAAAGGCCGCGGACAGATCCTCCGGCCGGTCGCACCGGCGGATGCCCCGCCCGCCGCCGCCGGCGGACGCCTTCAGCAGCACAGGATAGCCTACGGACTCTGCCGCGGTCAGCGCCTCCTCCACAGAGGCGACCGGGCCGTCGGAGCCGGGGGTTACGGGCACGCCGGCGGCGCGCATCAGGTCCCGCGCGGCAGATTTGGAGCCGGCCTTGCGGATGGCGTCGCCGGAGGGGCCGATGAAGGTCAGGCCAGCTGCGGCGCAGGCGTCTGCAAAGTCGGCGTTTTCAGAGAGGAAGCCATAGCCGGGATGGACGCCGTCGCACCCGGTGGCTTTGGCCACCGTCAGAAGAGCATCCTGATTCAAATAGCTGTCTGCCGCCCGGGCAGGGCCGATGCACACCGCCTGTCCCGCCAGCTGGACATGGAGCGCGTCCGCGTCCGCCTGGGAGTATACGGCCACCGTCTCGATCCCCAGCTCCCGGCAGGCCCGCAGGACCCGCAGGGCGATCTCTCCCCGGTTGGCGATCAATACCCGCCTCAGCATGGCCGATAACGGAACAGCGGCTCGCCGAAGGCCACCAGCTCGCCGTTGCTCTTGCACACGCTCTCAATGACGCAGTCACAGGGAGCGGGAACTTCGCTCATCATCTTCATAGCCTCGATCAGGCAGACGGTCTGGCCCTTGGACACCCGGTCGCCGGGCAGGACAAAGGGGGCCTGGTCCGGGGCGGGCGCCGCGTAGAACGTGCCCACCAGAGGCGCGTCGATAGAGGAGGAGCTGCTCTGGGGCGCAGGCACCGGAGCAGCGGCGGCAGCCGGAGCGGCCGCAGGTGCGCTGGCCGCAGGCGCAGACGCGCCGCCACGGGTCAGCTCTATGGTGAACTCCTGCGTGGACAGCTTCATCGTCTGAGCGGTGCTGCGGTCGAAGCAGGCGACAATCTCAAAAAACTCTTGGTTGGTCATAGCGCATTCCTTTCTCAGCGGAAAGTGAACCCGCCGGAGGGCGCGGGCCCGCCGGCGGGGCAGGGATTACTGCTTGTGGGCGTTCAGGTAGTTCATCACGTCGCCGACGGTCTTCATCTCCGCCAGGGCGCTATCCTCAATGGAGATGCCGGTGGCCTCTTCCAGAGCCATCACCAGTTCCACGGAAGCCAGGGAATCAGCACCCAGATCGTCAGCCAGGGAGGCGTCCATTGTGACCTGCTCCGCGTCGCAGCCCAGGGTCTCCACGATGATATCACGTACTTGCTCGAATTCCATATTGGTACTCCTTATGTCGAAAAATGATGAAATTATTTTAATTAAAATAATTTAACTAAAATAATTTCACGTTGATTTTATGCGGTTTATGCCGGTTTGTCAAGTAAAATTTTGGAGAACGCCCGCCTTCTCCGGGACGTGGCAGCCGCACCTTATTTAATTATAAGGAAGACAGCGCCTGCCGCAGCGCGTCGTCGCTGGCGGGGACGCCCCAGAACCGGAGTGTTCCATTGATCTCCAGGGCGGGAGTGCAGAGGGTCTCCGGATGCTCACTCGTCACCTGTTCGTTCAGCACCCGGCAGCCGGGGCAGTAGGCGTACAGGCAGGGCATCAGCAGGTCCATCCGGTCGATCACATCGTCGTCTGTGATTTTCTCCAGAGTGTAGTCCAGGCCGAGACCGTCGGCAACGGCCCGGATGCGGTCCATGTAGAAGTCGTTCCGGGCACAGATGGAACAGTACAGGCGCAGTTTGACAGGGGTGCTCATTTCATCGTCTCCTTATTCTCCGGGCGGGGCCCATATTCCGCAGAACAGCATACCACAAGGGGAGGCAGGGGGAAAGACGGCGTCCTATTTTTTGGAGATTTGACGAAAAAGATATTTGCTTTTGCCGATATATCCGCTATAATGTGGGAGGATTGCGCCGGAGGATCCCCAACGGAACCTGTCCCGGCGGAAGAAAGGATGGAGGACCGCATGAAGATCGTCATTGTGGGCGCGGGCAAGGTGGGCGTGGCCCTGACGCGCCATCTGGCCGTGGAGAACAGGGTCACAGTGATCGACCAAAATCCACATCTGGTTGAGAACATCATCAACATCTATGATGTGATGGGCGTATGCGGCAACGGCGCCAGCTACGATGTGCAGAAGGAGGCGGATGTGGAGCAGGCCGATCTGCTGATCGCCACTACCTCCAGCGACGAGATTAATATCCTCACGTGCCTTGTGGCGAAGAAAATGGGTGTGCAGCACACCATCGCCCGTATCCGCAGCCCGGAATACGGCCGCCAGCTGCGGTTTATGCGCAGTGAGCTGGGGCTGTCCATGGCCATCAATCCGGAGGCGGCAACGGCCCGTGAGATCGCCCGTGTGCTGCGGTTCCCCACCGCCATGAAGCTGGAGTCCTTCTCCAAGGGGCGGCTGGAGCTGGTGGAGTACCGGGTGGCGGAGCACACGGCCCTGGACGGCACCCGGCTTTCGGAACTGTACCGGAATTTCAAGGTCCGGGTGCTGATCTGCGCCGTGGCCCGGCAGGGGGAGACGATCATTCCCTCCGGCGATTTCACCTTGCGGGCGGGAGACAAGATCTATCTCACCGCCGCACCCCGGGAACTGGAGAAGTTCTTCCGGCTTCTGGGCGTATTCCGGGCCCGGGCCTCTTCGGTCATGATCGTGGGCGCCAGCAAAATGTGCTACTATCTGGCATCTGAGCTGCTGGAGATGGGCATGTCCGTAAAGATCATCGACCAAAACGAGCAGCGGTGCGTGGAGATGAGCGAGAAACTGCCCCGCGCGCTGGTGATCGTGGGAGACGGGACGGACAGCGAGCTCCTCAGCGAGGAGGGAATCAGCCAGACGGACGCCTTCGTGGCCATCACGGGCCTGGACGAGGCCAACATCCTCATGGCACTCAGCGCTGCCAAGCAGTCCGGCGACTGCTGTAAGGTGGTGGCGAAGATCAACCGCAAGTCCCTGCTGGAGCTGGTCTCCACCGAGAGCCTGATCGACAGTGTGGTGTCCACCGGTGCGGTGACCACAGAGCTGATCCTCCAGTATATCCGGGCCATGAAGAACGCCTCCGCCTCCAAGGTGAAAACGCTGCACCGCATCGTGGATGAGAAGGTGGAGGCTCTGGAGTTCAGCGTGACGCCGGACATCTCCTTCGCCGGCGTGCCCCTGCGGGATCTGAATCTGAAGCGGGGCCTGCTACTGGCAGGTATCGTGCGGCAGAACGGGCAGATCGTCATCCCCTCCGGCAATGATGTCCTGCACCTCCACGACGATGTGATCGTAGTGACCACGGACACCCAGCTGGAGGATCTTCGGGATATCCTTGCAGAGTGAGAAGGCAGGTAAGTTCTGTGAATTATCGAATGATCGGCTTTGCCATTGGCCGTATCCTGCTGGTGGAGGCGGCGCTGCTGCTGCTTCCCATGGCGGTGGCTCTGGGATATGGGGAATCCCCTGTCCCGTATCTGCTCCCTGCGGCGCTGCTGGTGCTGTGCGGAGGATTGCTGAGCTTCAAAAAGCCGCGGCAGGCGTCTCTGTTCGCACGGGACGGCCTGGCGGTAGTGGCGCTGGCGTGGATTGCCGTGTCCCTCTTCGGTGCGCTGCCCTTTTACATCTCCGGCTCCATAGAGAGCTTTGTAGATTGCTTCTTTGAGACAGTCTCCGGCTTCACCACCACGGGGGCCACCATCCTGACGGAGGTGGAGTCGCTGAACCGGGGCATTCTGTTCTGGCGCAGCTTCACCCACTGGGTGGGCGGCATGGGTGTTCTGGTGTTCGTCATGGCCATTCTGCCTATGGGCGGGGATGGCCACGGGATGCACATGCTGCGGGCGGAGATGCCTGGACCCGCGGTGGGAAAGCTGGTGAGCCGCATGAGCGACACCGCCAAAATCCTCTACGGCATCTACCTGGTGATGACTGTCATTGAGATCGTGCTGCTGCTGGCGGGCGGGATGCCGCTGTTCGACGCCTGCATCCACTCCTTCGGCAGTGCGGGCACCGGCGGCTTCAGCAGCCGGAATCTCAGTGTGGGAGCTTATAACAACCCCTATTTTGAAATTGTGATCGGCATTTTCATGCTGCTCTTCGGCATCAATTTCAATCTGTATTACTTCCTGCTGGTGCGGCGGTTCCGGGACGTGTTCCGGTCCGAGGAGCTGTGGGCCTATGTCCTCATTGTGGCGACGGCAGTGGCTGCCATCACCCTGGATATCGTGCACATGTACGAGTCGGTGGGCACCAGCCTGCGGCACGCGTTTTTCCAGGTGTCCTCCATCATCACCACCACCGGTTATGCCACGGTGGATTTCAACACCTGGCCCACCTTTTCAAAGGCCATTCTGGTGGCGCTGATGTTTATCGGCGGCTGCGCCGGTTCCACCGCTGGCGGCATCAAGGTGGCCCGGGTGGTGATCCTGCAGAAGGTGTCTGTCAGCGAGATGCGGCGGATGCTCCACCCCAATGCGGTGCCCGCCATCCAGTTCGAGGGCAAGCCCCTGAACGAGCGGAGCATCCGGGGCGTCCATCTGTTTCTGGCGGTGTACCTGATGGTCTTCGTGGCGTCCTGCCTGTTGGTGTCTCTGGAGCAGTTGGACCTGGTGACCACGTTCACAGCGGTGGCTGCCTGCATCAACAACGTGGGGCCCGGTCTGGAGATTGTAGGTCCCATGGGTAACTTCTCCAGCTTCTCCCCTTGGTCCAAGCTGCTGCTGTCCTTCGACATGCTGGTGGGACGGCTGGAGATCTTCCCCATGCTGCTTCTGTTCGCCCCTTCCATCTGGAAACGGCGGCTGCCGTCCCGCAGGCTGGTGGACTGACTTGCCTGAAAATCAAATCCAACGGAACAGGACCGCCGCGGAGATCTGCGGCAGTCCTGCCGTCCTGTCAAGCGCCCTCCGCCGCCGCGGAGGGCGCTTTTTTTCTGCGGTGGGGGGAGATTGCCGGGCAGCGCGGGACAACGGCCACCGGCAACCGCGTCTCCAAAGCTGCCCGCCCCAAACAGAGGAATATGTTTCCCCGGAGCGCCGCCCCACCGGCAAGCGGACAGGAGGGCCTGCGGGACGCTGTGAGCGGCGTCCCGCGGGATGGGCTTCGGGCATCACGGCGGCTAAAGGATCGGCTGACGGATACGAAGAGGAGGCAAGTAGACGGCGGCATCCGGACAGAGGCGGGCTCTGGAGAGACGCCCGGCCCGGACCCTGATGGGCGAGAAGAAGCTGCACCCCGGCGGAGCTGTGGAATCAAAAGAGCGGGGCCCCGGAGGACAATGGCAAAACCTCCGGGGCCCCTTGAAGGGATTGGACAGGAATCGTTTCAAAACAGAACGCTAGCGGATGGGGTTGGAGATGCGACCGATCCCGTCGATCTCGCAGGTGACCACATCTCCGCGCTTGAGGAAGCAGGGGGGATCCATTCCCATCCCCACTCCGGCGGGGGTGCCGGTGATGAGGATGGTGCCCGCCGGCAGCGTCATGCCCTGCGAGAGCTCACTGACGATGTGGCGGATATTGAAGAACACCTGGTCCGTCACGCTGTTCTGCCGCAGCTCTCCGTTGACAAAGCTTCTGATGGATAGCGCGGGCGGGCAGGGGAATTCGTCCGCAGTGACAATGACCGGCCCCATGGCAAAAAAGGTATCCAGGCTTTTTCCGAGGAAGTTCTGCTTGTGGCGGTACTGGACGTCCCGGGCGCTGACGTCGTTGGCCACGCTGTATCCGAAGATGTAGTCGCCCACATCTTCCTCCCGGACATGGAGCGCGTCCCTGCCCAGGACAACGGCCAGCTCCACCTCATAATCCAGCTTGGAGACAAAATCCAGATGACCGTCGATCGCCTCCCCATCGCCCAGGGCTCGAAGGACCTTTTTGTCGAAATAGACCGCGTAGGGCTGTTCGCCGTGATAGTCCACCTTCTGGAAACGGTAGGATTCCTCGGCGTGCTGCATGTAATTTTCGCCCAGGCAGATGACATTTCCCACGGGATGGGGGATGGGGGCGCATTTGCACACCTGTGCATAGTCCAGTCCGCAGCTGTGGCCGTGCTCAGCCGCTTCCTGCAGCAGACGGCGCTTCTCCGGCGTAAAGGTCCGGATGAGATCGTTCATCGTGGCGTCCTGCAGGCCCAGCTTTTGCAGGGGGTAGACTTTGGCGGAATCCTGAGACAGGACGCAGACCTGCTCCAAGTCTCCGATCCGACAGGTGAGGAGCTTCATGAGAGTCGACTCCTTTCTTGTTTGCAGATGGTGTCGTAGATATCGGTGCGGCGGCCTGACAGGATCGGCAGGGACCGGCGCACGGTCGGGAGGGTGTCTAGGTCCAGTTCTGTGACGGTGACGCCCTCTTCCGTGCCCATCCGCCGCAGGACTTCTCCCCATGGGCCGGCGATCATGGAGTGTGCATAGCTGTGATAGACGCAGTCCATATTTCTCGCCGGTGCGCAGGAGATCAGAAAACACTGCTGGTCCAGTGCCCGCATCCGCACGGAAATGTCCCAGTGTGCCGGACCGGTGGACAGGTTGAACGCCGCCGGATGGAAGATCATGCCCACGTTCTGGAGGCTCATCAGGCGGAAGAGCTCTGAAAAGCGGATGTCAAAACAGATGACGAGGCCCACCGGCCCGAATTCCGTCTGGACTACGGTGATGTGGTCTCCTGCCTGAATGGCGTCGGACTCCCGGTAAACGCTGCCGTCCTGAAAGACAGCGTCGAACAGGTGCATCTTTTGATGTTTGCCCAGGACCTGCCCGTTCCGGTCGAAAAAGTAGCTGGTATTATAGACCTTGCCGCCGTTCAGCTCCGGGATGGATCCGGCCACGAGATACAGCCCGTGGTACTTGGCGAGATTGCTGAGGAACTGAACGGTGGCACCGCCCGCCTCCTCTGCATTTGGCCTAAAGTTACAGTTGGCAAAGGGGCACACAAACATCTCCGGCAGGATCGCAAAATCTGCCTGGGCGCGGGCAGCCTGACCGACCAGCTCCGCCGCCCGGCTGAGATTGACGGCTTTTTCCTCTGCAATGTCCAGCTGGCAGAGGGCCACTTTGACAGGCCTCATCAGCCGCAGATGTTCGCCGCCAGCTCATCGAAGTCGGCGCCATCCAGAAGGCCGTGCTTCTCATAGGCGCGCTCCTTCACGGCGTCCACCAGAAGCCGCTTCTGCTCCTTGGTGAGGTCCAGCTTTCTGGCGGCCAGATAGCAGTCCACGGAGGAGATGCCGGAGTGCTTGCCCAAGACGATTTTTGCGTCGGGATGGCCCGTGAGCGCGGGCAGATAGGAGTTGGTGATGAGGGGATCGGAGTCGTGGGACTTCATGTACCAGTCCGCCACAATGCCGGACTCGATATCGAATACCGTGTCGCCGGTGATGCCCCGATTGCCGCGGAATTGCAGGCCGGAGAATTCTCGCAGCATTTTGGACAGGGGATAGATCTGGCTGTAATCCAGGCCCAGGTCCACGCCGTACAGGGTCAGCAGGGACAGCACCACATCTTCATAGGGTGCGTTGCCGGCCCGCTCGCCCACGGCACCGATGGTAGTATGGGCCACATCCGCGCCGGCGGCCAGGCCCATGATGGTGTTGGCGGCGCCCAGGCCGTAGTCGTCATGGAAATGCAGCTCGACAGGCTTGCCCGGGATGCGGGCCTTCACGGCCTTGACCAGATAGGGGACGGTGTGGGGGGCCAGCACGCCCATGGTGTCCACAATGGCCAGGGCGTCCATGTGGCCGTTGTCGGCCACGTGCTCCAGGAGATCCAGAGACCACTTCATGGAGGCCCGGGTCATGTCGATGGGGAAGAATACCGTGTAGAGCCCGGCTTCCTTGGCGGCCAGAGAGGCCTGGATGGACAGCTCCAGCGCCCGCTCCATGGTCCAACCGTATGCCTTGGTGATCATCTCCTCGTTACAGGGGATCTCGATGACAACACCCTTGACGCCGCAGTCGGCGGCCCGCTTCACATCGTCCACCATGCAGCGCGCGAAGGCGAAGATCTCGCTTTTGATATCGCTGCGCTTGGCCAGGTCCACGATGACCTGCCGGTCCTGGGCGGACACGGCGGGCATTCCGGCCTCGATACGGTGGATGCCCATTTCGGAGAGCTTTTCGGCCAGGGCAATTTTCTGCTTATAATCAAAGATCAGGCCGGCCTGCTGCTCACCGTCCCGGAGCGTCACATCATGAATTTTGATATGGTCGGAGAAGTGCAGGCTGTTGCGCACCTCCTCCGCAAAATTCCAGCTGCTGGTAAACCAGTTTTCATTGCGCCATTTTTCACTCATGTGAATCATACTCCTTTTTATCAGTATCGGCCCGGGGCCGAAGAGCGGACGCGGAGCCGCAGGCGGTGTGCCAGGGCTCCGCGTTCCGGGACCGGATCAGATGAACCGGCAGATGCGGTCGATGGCGATATCGGAGAAGCCATAGGATTCAGCCTTGGTGGTCTTTCCGTTGCAAACCTCCAGTACCTCGTCCAGCATGGAGGCGCCGGCTTCCTCAATGCTGACTTCGCCCTCGGTGACTCCGCTGGCATCAATATCCATGTTGTCGATCATGTTCTGGTAGGTGGCCCGGTTGGCGGTGACCTTCAGCACCGGAGCCAGCGCGTGGCCGGTGGGCGTGCCGCGCCCGGTGGTAAAGACAACCACCTGGCAGCCGCCGGCCACCATGGCCGTGACGGAGGCGATGTCATATCCTGGGGAGTCCATGACGATGGCACCCTTCTTTGTGGGCCGCTCGCCCTCCATAACCACCTCCACGATGGGACGGGTTCCGCCCTTGTAGATACAGCCCAGGGATTTCTCCTCAATCGTGGAGAGGCCACCCTCCTTGTTGCCGGGCGTGGGCTGGCCGTGGCGGCAGTCTTGCCCGGCGGCTGCCAGATGGGCTTCGTAATCCCGGCAGATCTGGATGATCTGGTCGTGGATTTCCTTGGTGGCGCCCCGGCGCGCCAGGATGTGCTCCGCACCGACGAATTCGATTGTCTCGGACATCATGGTGGACGCGCCCAGATCCACCAGCCGGTCGCTGAGATTTCCGACGGCGGGGTTGGCGCCGAAGCCGCTGGTAGCGTCGCTGCCGCCGCACTCGATGCCCAGCATCAGATTGGAGATGTCACAGGGCTCCCGGGTTACCCGGGAGGCGTCCGCCACCATCTGGCGGGCCACGCGGACCGCCTTTTCGATGGTTTTGAGCGTGCCGCCCTCCTCCTGGATGCCGAAGGAGACGACGGGCTTGTTGGTGACCTTGAGAATGCTTTCCCGCAGCTGACTGTGAGAGACGTTTTCACAGCCCAGGCCGATGACTACGACGCCGTAGACGTTGGGGTTGGCAGCAAAGCCCACTAAGATCTTCTGGGTCATGTCCTCGTTGCCCTTGACTTCGGCGCAGCCGGAGTTGTTGATGATGTTAACAGCCCCGCTGACCTGAGAGGCTACCACGCGGCAGGTTTCGCTGGCGCAGGCACAGCCCGGCAGGATCAGAACATGATTGCGGATTCCGACGGAGCCGTCCGGCCGCTTATAACCCATAAAATTCATATATGTACCCTCTCTTTCGCCTTATTTGCTCAGTTCGCTGCCATAATCCCGGGGCAGGCTTTCAATATTCAGGTGAGAGACCCAACTCCCCACGGGGATGTCAACCTGTGCGCCGCCGATGATCTCGCCGTACTTGATGATATGTGCGCCCTTTGCAATGGGGGCTACTGCAATTTTGTGGCAGGGGGGGATGTCCTCCGTGGTGATGACAGAGCAGAGTTCTGCGCCCTTGAAGTAGTGGACCTCCTCCCCGGCCTTTGCGCCGTGGACGACCGTCACAACATTGTCTTTCGGTGTTACCATGATGGCTTCCGCTTTCATAAGATTTTCCTCCGATCAAAAAATAGCTGTATCAGGTGTTTCCGGCCTTGGCCGCCTTTTTGGCCTCCCACTCAGCGGCAGTGCCCCACTTTTTGGCGGCCCAGGTGGTCACCAGGGGCACCAGAAGGACTGTAACGATCACGGCGGCGGCGCACTGCGCGGTAGCGGATTCCACATAGGGCTCAAAGGCGGGCGCCGCCACGGCAACAGCCGCAGGCGTCGCAACGCAGTTTCCGGCTGCGGAGGACAGCGCGGCACCGGCGTAGCCGGGGCGCTTGAGGATGAACTTATCCGCCAGGATGCAGAACAGACCGGACCAGGCCACGCAGATGACGCCCAGCAGGATTCCGGACAGGCCGCCCGTCACCAGGTTGCCAAGGCTGATGCCGGCGCCCAAGCAGAAGGCAAAGAACGGAATCAGAACATTCAAACCAGGCTTCAGGAAGTCTGCGATATCCTTGTCCAGATTGCCCAGGATCAGGCCGACCAGGATGGGGGCCACAGCGCACAGGATGCTCTGCAGGGGAATATCGGCCATGCCGGAAGCACCCACAGCAACCAGGGTCAGGAAGGGGCCGTCATTGATATTCAGAATGGCCTGGGCCGCGATGTCGGTATCATCGCCGAAAGTTCCGGCCAGGGACATGAACAGGCCGCCGTTGGAGTTGGTGACCGCGCTGATGATGGCCAGGGTAGAAAGACCGAGAACACCGGCGGTACCGAAGATGGCACCGATCACCCAGCCCAGTACAGCGCCGGCCAGGAATTTTGCAAACAGCAGAACAAAGCCGCGCTTGAGAATCTGTCCGCCCTGGCGCAGCTGGATCTGCGCGCCCACGCAGAACAGGAAGATGGCAATGGCTGTGTTGGCGCCGCCGCTGGACCAAAGCGCCGTGACATAGCCTCCGGCCTGGAGCAGGGAGGGACAGACGGTATTCAGAATCACACCCAGCAGCAGCGGAATAACCATCATGCCGCCAGGAACCTTTTGCACGGTTTTTAAAATCTTCATTGTGTATCCTCCTAAAAATGTAACGATCAGCACGATATGGAAAGACTAAAAACACGGTTTTTCTCAGGAAATGATGGATCCAGATACGGGGTCCGTATTTTGTGCAGCTGCCGGCAGTCGGGCGGACTCATCTGCTATTGCGAAAATGAAACACATGTGCTTCGGGATCCGGATGATTGTAGTTTAGCGAGCCGCTGGAGCGGAATCAACATAGAAAAAGATTAAAAACGATTCAATATGGAACAATATATTTTAACGAGATTAAAATTTAAACAGAAATTTGTTCAATTTGACACAATTTGGGAGAAAAATCCAAAAGAAACAAATGTGTATTTGGTAGAGAAAAACAAGAAATGAAGCGTTTTGAAACAGAGGACTGTTGAGTAGGGGCAAGACTTCACGGCTTGGCACGAGAGAGTGTTCTTGCAAAAGGTGTTTTGTTTTGATACACTTTGAGGAGATGAGGTGAGGAAGATGGAAAAAATAAAAATTTTGGGAATCGCGCCGTATCAGGAAATGGAGCCGTTGATGCGGGACATCGCCAAATCCTATGACAATCTGGAGCTCTATACCTTTACCGGCTTCTATAAAAACGCCATTCAGTTTGCAAAGGCGTTTCCGGACAAGGAGTTTGATGTGATCGTCTCCCGCGGCGGAACAGCGGATCTGGTGCGCTCCCTGAATGACACGCCGGTGGTAAAAATCAAAGTATCCACCCTGGACCTGCTGCGGGTGATCACCCAGGCGCTGCAATGCTCCTCCCGGGCGGCGGTGGTCAGCTATTCATATATTACTGACCGGGTGGAGATGCTGGCGAAGTTCCTCCGGCTGGATATCCGGACCTTTTCTTTTGAGACGCCGGAACAGATCGAAGATACGGTTAAACAGTGTGCCCGGGCCGGATATGATCTAATCGTGGGCGGCGCGGCGACCAGGGACTACGCCGTGGCAGAGGGGGCGCAGTTCCTGCTGATTACCTCCAGCCGCGAAAGTGTAGAGGCCAGTATCCAGCAGGCCATTGAACAGCACCATCTCATCAACGATGTGCTGGACAAGAACCGACTGTTTCAGAGCGTCATTGACAAAAGCGGCTCCGCCGTATTCATCTTCGGGGAACAGCGGGAGCTCCAGTATACGAATGTAGCGGCGCGAAAAATGCTGAACGACGTGGAGCGGATGGAGCAGTTCCTCTCCCGGGGGATCTCCACGCTGCAGGATACAGGGACACTGCACCTAATCAAAAAGCTGAACAATGATTTTTATGAGATCACGGGCGGTATTCTTCAGGTCCGCCAGGAGATCCGCTATCTCTTTGAGGTACACTTCCGCGCCGCTGGCTATCGGGTATCCTCCTTCGCCAAGCTGGAGGACCCGGAGGACATCCGCCAGGCGCAGAGCCTGCCGGCTTCCAGCGAGCTGTATCTGCGCCCAATGAACAAGCTCATCCAGACTGCCGGCAGTTCCGCACTGCCCGTTCTGATCCAGGGGGCGGTGGGGACCCACAAGGGCGTGGTGGCCCGTCGCATTCACACCAAAAGCGCCACGGAGGGGACCACGCTGATGCGCCTGCAATGCAGGGACCTGACGGAGAAAAACTGGGACATGCTGTTGAATAATGCCGCGTCTCCCATTCACGCCACGGGATACACGGTATATCTGGAAAACGTGGATACGCTGCCGAAGGATCTGCAGCAGCAGGTGGGGACCTATATTGAGGATACCAAGATGACCCACCGCCATCGGGTAATCAGCTCCAGCTGCTGCGACCTGTCTGCCGAGGTGGCCCGGGGACAGTTCTCCAGCCGGCTCTATCTGCAGCTCAGCGGATTCACCATCAATGTGCCGTCTCTGGCCCAGCGGAAGGAGGATATTCCCGCCTTTGTCAATATGATGATTCCCCAGTACAATACCGCGCTGGCCAAATCCACCGTGGGCATGGAGCCGGATGCCATGGAGCTGATGGTGGAATTTGAGTGGCCGCTGAATCTGGTGCAGCTGGAAAAGGTGCTGCGCCAGATGATCGCGGCGTCCTCGGGATTTTATATCACTGCCGCTGAGGTGGCCGCGGTCCTGCAGAACGAGATGCGGAAAGTGAGTGCCCTTCCGCCGGCGGTGGATCTCTCCGGGACCTTGGAGGACATCGAGCGGAGAGTGATCGAACAGGTGCTGCGGGAGGAGAACATGAATCAGTCCGCTGCGGCCAAGCGGCTTGGAATCGGCCGAAGCACCTTGTGGAGAAAGATCGCCGGCAGCGGCGGAAAATAAACAAAAAGGTCCGGGGGCACAGGGAATATCCCTGTGCCCCCGGACCAAATTTCCGGCAGCGCGGAAGCTTCACTTGCCTTGGATTCCCAGCGCGCGGCAGACGCTGCGGCGGGTGATGCGGTATACCCCATAGAGCACCGCCGAAAGCACGGCGATCACCGCAGCACAGACGGCCATGCCGGCCATCTCGCCGGGGGTGAAGCGGTTATCATTGAAGTACATAATCATGAGGTAGAAGGCGGAGATGACTGCCGTGCCCACGATGGCGGGCACAAGAAACACCTTGGACACCTGCCCCTTTACGGACCGGAACAGATAGCGGTTCGGCGCCCCCAGGTGCCGCAGGTCGTCGTACACCCGTGCGTTGGTGAGGGCGATGGTCATGCACCGGGTAAAGGCAATGACGATGACCGCCGCGAAGCAGATCAGGGCGATAAAGATGAACAGCACCAAAAACACCGCCATGGTGGTGACGAAGTCGTTCTGATCCAGCACCCGGAACTGGGGCATGTAGAGCCAGTAGTTGCGGAACTCCGAGGTGTCCCGGTCCTCCCGCTCTATCACCGGGAAGCCATGGGCGGCGATATGTGCCCGGTCGTAGTCATAGACCTCGCCGGCCTCCTCCGCCAGCGCCGCACTTACCAGGTCGTAGGCGTCCATCTGCAGCACATCGTCGCCAGAGCGGTCCACGATCTCGTTGAACAGGGCGTCGGCAAAGGGATAGCTGGCCTCCGCGTCCGCCACATTGAAGAATACCCAGGTCTCCCGCCAGAGGTCGGTGAGTCCGGCGGTGAGGATCTCGTAGTCGGCGTCATCCAGCACGTAGCAGCCCAGCAGCATGGTGAAACACAGAGGCTCCGCCGGGGTAACGGACAGACTGGCCCCGGTGACCATATTGGTGACCAGCGTCACGTCGCCGCCGGAGAGGTAGTCGCTGCCGCCTTCATCATCCAGCACATTGGCACAGGTGCCGGGGGCCAGGTCCACAGCTTGGCCGGTGAGGGCGTTCCAGGCGCTCTCGGAAAAATAGGTGGCCCCGCCTTGGATCTCCCGGTATTCCTTGGTGTAGGTGGTGCCCAGAGCTCCGGCGCTCTGCTCGATGGAGACGGTGCCGTCACAGCCCAGGGTGGCGGCGTCCACCTGGGTCCAGGAGGTGATGTCAACACCATGCTTCGACGCCAGAGATTCCACCTCGCCCCGCTCCGGCCAGTTCTGATCATTCCGCCAGTGGTACTCGAAGTCCACCGGCCGGGTGGAGAAGCTGTAGGTGGAGCTGGTATTCAGCATGGGGGCGTAAAAGGAGGCGAAATAGGCACCGGCGATCAGCAGCGTCATCACCAGCATGTTCCGCACCGTCTGGCGGCCTTGGAACTTCATCATGGACGTGGCGATGATGTCCCGGTACTTATGGCGCTTCCGCCAGCCGTTCACCACCGTGTGGAGCAGGATCATGTACATGCCGACCAGCGCCGGCAGGTAAAAGACGGCCTCCACCCCAGAGGGGGGATACCACTGGAGAACTGTGACAAAGAACGACGGCATCAGATACCCCGCCAGGGCGCCGATCACCACCAGGACGATGCCCACGCTTCCATACCACCGCTTTACCTCGCGGATAGGCTCGGACTTGTGGGACTCCTGGACGATGTCGATGATGTTGGTGCGGCGGATGGACCGGCCGCCCAGGAAGAACAGCATCCCCACCACGTAGGCGGCAAAGACCATGGACAGCAGATAGGACCGGGGATCGAAGGACAGGGCCATCTCCTGGGAGTCCACCAGGAACAGGCGGAACAGCTGCCACACGCCCCAAGCCAGAGGGCCGCCTAAGGCCGCCCCGGCGGCGCAGGAGCCCAGGGAGATCACCGCCAGCTCCTTGCCCATCTCCCGCTGCAGCTGGCGGCGGGTGGCCCCCAGGGCCAGGAACACGCCGGTCTCCCGGGACTTCTGCCGGAAGAACAGCCCGGCGGCATAGGCGGTGAACACGGCGCAGCCGATGACCGCCAGAACGAACACCATCATCACCTGCTTGCGGCTGTCGCCGCCCTCCGGCAAGACGGAGAGGATGGTGGGGGAGCGCATCATGCAGACATAGGCAGTGATCAGCAGCACGGAGAAGAAGCTGCACCCTGCCAGCAAGGCATACTGGCCCCTGTTTTTGCGGCGCAGGGCCGCGTAGGCGTCGGAAAAGTGCCGCATGGTCTCACTCCTTCCCCATGTCCCGGATGGCGTCCAACAGCTGGTCCTGAAAGGCGGTGCGGTCCGTGGCGCCCTTTTCCAGGGTCCGCCACACCACTCCGTCCCGGAGGATGACCACCCGGTCGCAGAAGGAGGCGGCAAAGGAGTCGTGGGTCACCATGAAGATGGTGGCCTCCAGGGATTCCTTGGCCTGTTCAAAGGAGCGAATTACCGCCCGGCTGGACTTGCTGTCCAGGTTGCCGGTGGGTTCGTCCGCCAGGATCAGCAGGGGATGGTTGATGAGCGCCCGGGCCACGGCGGTACGCTGCTTCTCACCGCCGGAGATCTCCGCCGGGTATTTGTCCCGGATGGCGGAGATACCGAATACATCGCACAGCTGGTCCGCCCGGGCCTCCGTCTGGCCGGTGACGGCGCCGCCGATGATGGCGGGCAGGAGAATGTTCTCCCGGACTGTCAGACCGTCCAGCAGCAGGAAGTCCTGGAACACAAAGCCTAGCTGCCGGTTGCGGACCTTGGCCAAAGCGTCCTCGCTGAGATTTGCCAGCTGCCGATCCCCCAGCATGATCTCCCCACTGTCGATGGGGATGTAGCAGGAGATGCAGTTTAAGAGCGTGGTCTTGCCGGAGCCGGAGGGGCCCATAACAGCCACGAACTCCCCCTTCTCCACCGTGAGGGACACGCCCTTGAGGACTTCATAGGTGGTCTTGCCCACTTGGTAGGATTTGTGCAGATCTTTGACTATTAACATAAAACTCTTCCTTTCTGTCTCACAGGATATTCCCCGCCAGGGCGATGGCCGCCAGATGGGCGGGATAGAAGGCGTAGAAGAACCAGCGGTTGATCTTGATGCGGGAGTGCGTGGCGCAGAAGATCAGGGGCGCGGCGAACACGGCGAAAATGGACCAGTCGATGCAGAGGCCGCCCACCGTCAGGCACAGGGGATCCTCCGGCCAGCCGTTCATCAGGGCCGGAAGATAACTGAGGAGGTAGAGGGCCGCGCCCAGGCGGGGCCGGTTCCGGCAGAGGTAGAAGATCAGCATCAGCTGGATGCCGGTGCCGGAGTAATCGAAGTTCCACCAGCTGACGGTGAAGAGCGCCAGGGCGAACAGCCACCATTTCCGTTCCTTCAGGCCGTACATGCCCAGCAGGCTCAGGAACAGGGTGAAGAAGATGTTCCAGTTGGTGAGGTTGGCCCAGAATTCGCCGACCGGGTGGAAGGCCAGGATGTAAAAGGGCTGGCTGACGAGGGCGAAGATGCCCAGCCGGGTCAGGTACTTCCGCACGTCGTGGGTGTACAGCAGGCCCACCGTCAGGCAGTAGCAGAAGATGGGGAAGGCCAGTCGGCCGATCCAGCGGAACACGCCCACCTCCGGGAAAAAGGCGCCGCCGATGTGGTCGATCAGCATGGCGGCGATGGCGATGAGCTTCAGCAGATCCGTGTCCAGATTGGTTTTCAGCCGTGGCCCCGTCTGGGGGATGGCGGCGGGAGTGGTGAGCACGCTCCACACACGGGAGCGGGAGATGGCAGTGGCGTTTGTCATGGTGTTTCCCTCCTTGTTGACACCAGCGTACCGCGAAAAAAGAGCCGCCGCAAACGGGGGTGTCATCTGCGGCGGCCTGGATGTCAAGTTTTGCGTTGGGAGGGGAGGGGATGTCAAGTTTGGCGGATTTGCCGTCAAGTTTGGTTTGGCAGACGGCGGTTCCTGTGGTAGAATGGGCAGGTAGTTTAGGGCGAAAAGCGCCCCCTGCCGGACCCCGGCGGGCAGTTTTCGGTTTGAGGTGATGGGGATGCTGCGGATCGGCATCTGTGACGATATCTACGACGCCAGGCTGGTGCTTCGGGCCGCTCTGGAGCGGGTCCTGGAAAAGCGGCGCGTTCAAGGGCAGTTCCGGGAGTTCTCCTCTGGCGAGGGACTGCTCCGCTGGCTGGAGAGCCACGCCGGGGAGCTGGACTTGGTGTTTCTGGACATGGAGATGGGGGAGCTGGACGGCATGGAGACCGCCCGGCGGCTCCGAGCGGCGGACGCCGGACTGCAGCTGGTGTTCGTCACCGGGTATGCAGAGCACGTCTTTGACGGGTACTCCGTGGGGGCCCTGGGGTATCTCTTAAAGCCCCCGAAGGCGGAACAGCTGGAGGAGGTGCTGGACCGGGCACAGGCGGCGCTGGTCCGGGATTTGGACCGGGCCTACATCTGCCGCAGCGGGGACACCCACTACCGGATCCCCATTGCCAACATTCTGTATTTCGTCTCGGACCGGCGGCAGGTGGCCTGTGTCACCGCCGGACGGGAGTACACGTTTTACGGCAAGCTGGACACGGTGGCGGCGGAGGTGGGGGCGGACTTTGTCCGCATCCACCAGCGGTATCTGGTTCGGACAGGAGCTGTGGACCGGATGGAGGGCGGCGAGGTGGTGCTGCGGGACGGCCGGCGGCTGCCGGTCAGCCGGTCCTGCCAGCCCTCGGCCCTGCTGGCCTTTACCCGGGCGGAGCTGGAGGGATGAGGATGCGGGATGTTCTCTGGCAGATCTGGCTCAACTGCGGCTATTTTCTGACCGTGGCGGCCAGCGGCTTTTTCCTCTACAAGCTCTGTGCCCCCTTTGTCCGCCCCCGGAATGGGCGCTTCTGGAGGGTGCTGCTCTTTCTGACCCTGGCGGGGTCCACCGGCATGGTGATTTGGATCGGCGACCCCAACCTGCTCTATACGCTGCCGGCGTTTTTCGCCTTGTTCCTCCTCTCTACCCGGGGTGACCGGATAGGGCGGGTGGCGGTGTGCATCATCCTCTTCTGCCTGGAGATGTCCGTGTGTGCCCTGCTGGACACCTATGTGGAGCGGATCAACAGGAATGCGCTCTATGACGTGCTGGTGCGCCTGGCCCGCCCGCTGGTGTTCGGCCCGCTGTGGCTGTTGCTGCGCCGCCGCCTGCCCCGGGAGCCGGTGGTGCTCTCCCGGCGGCTGTGGAAGCTGGTGCTGGGTCTAGCGGCCATGCCCCTGTGCGCCCTGATCGCCGTGGTGCTGCTGACCTTCCGGCGGTATGACTCTATCGAGGTCAATACCGTGGCGATGTACCAGGGCATGGTGGTGCTGCCCTTTGTATTTCTGACCTCTCTGGTCCTGTTGTTCGCCATTTTGATTCTGGCGGATCACGAGCGGCTGGAGCAGGCAAATCGCCTGGCAGGTCTGCGGGAGGTCTACTATCAGGGCCTCCGGCAGCAGGAGACCCAGGTGCGCCGTCTCCGCCACGATCTGCGGAATCACCTGACGGCGGTCCGGGGTTTTCTGGAGCAGGGAGATGAACAGGGGGCCATCGGCTATCTGGACCAGATAGCCGGTTCCCCGGCCCTGCGGGGAACCAGACGGCTCTGTGAAAACGAGGCGGCCAATGCCGTCCTCACCGCCAAGGCGGAGGCCATGGAGCGGGAGGGAGTCGCCGCAGACTTCGCCGTCTCCCTGCCCCGGGACCTGCCTGTGGCGGATATGGATCTGTGCGCCCTGCTGGGCAACGCTCTGGACAACGCCATCGAGGGCAGCCGGGGCGCCGGGGAACGGCGAATCACCATCCGCTGCAAGGCGGACAAGGGACTCTTCATGCTGCGGGTGGAGAACACCCTGGGCGGCGCGGTGCAGCCGGATCTTGCAACTACCAAGACGGACAAGGCCGCCCACGGCTTCGGCATCCCCGGGATGCGGGAAATCGCAGAGCGCTACGGCGGCACCCTGGACGCCGGGGTCCGGGACAACGGGTTCGAGCTGGTGGTGTGCCTGCCCCTGGCAGGGCAGGCCGAAACACTGTAAATCCCCATGCGCTGACGGCCGCCGCAGACACAGGAGAGAGCTCGATTTTCCATATCTGCGGTGTATTTGCACAGAAAAACAGGGAGGCCGTCCAATGGACGGTCTCCCTGTTCCGCGGCCAAAGCGGACTCAAAGCATCTTCAAAAGTTCGATCTGTTCCCCGGAGGGGCCAGTGAAGAACCAGTTCTCCAACCCGCCGAAGGTGTTGGGCATCACGCACTTCTCTGCGGTCTGGAAGGTGTCCACGCCGGCGGCGCGGAGATCCGCGGCGGCTTGGTCCACATCGTCCACATAGACGGCGAAATGAGGGATGCAGCCCGCACCCTCCGGCACAGGGGCGGCGATCAACTCCACCAGGAAGCCGCCGAACTCCACAAGGGCCAGCTCCCGCTGCTGTTCCGGCGGGCAGGCGGGGGCCCGGAGATGCAGGCTGCCGCCGATCTTCTCGTAAAAGGCGATGCTGGCATCCATATCCGCCGTATACACGGCAATGTGGCCGAGACCTTGATAGTGCTGTTTCATACAATCAGTCCTCCAGTATGTGAAAAATGAAAATATGGCATCAGGAGGCGGCAGTCCGGCCGCCGGGAATCAGGGCGCCCACTGCGCCGCAGACAGCGGCGGGCAACACCCAGCCGAAATCCAGAGACGCCAGGGGCAGCAGGTCCAGAAAGGCCAGCTCCACGCCGGTGTAGGTGCGGACTACCTCCAGCAGGCTCACTGCCAGGGCGCCCAGGGCCGCCAGGCGGAACACCCAGTCCCGGCGGATGCGGCTGCCGAACAGGGCCAGCACGATCAGCACCAGCGTGGGGGGATAGACCACGCTGAGGATGGGGGAGGCGATGGCGATGATCTCATTGAGACCAAAGTTGGATACCACGGCACTGAACACGCAGATGACGCACACCAGCGTGCGGTAGGAAACGCGGCCCCCCGAGAGGCCGGAGAAGTAATCGGCGCATGCGCTGACCAGCCCCACAGCGGTGGTGACGCAGGCCAGAGCCACCACCACGGCAAAGAGGATGATGCCCGCCTGCCCCAACAGGTTCCGGACAATGGACACCACCAGGAACGTGCGGTCCACGGTGATGTCGAAGAAGCGGGCGGTGGTGGCGCCCAGATAAGTCAGCCCCAGATAGACCGCCAGCAGGCCGATGCCTGCCACCAGACTGGCGCCGGACACCACCCGGAGCTGGGCGCCGGGAGTCGTGTGTCCCTTCTCCCGAGCGCTCTTCAGAATGATATAGCCGAACACGATGGCCGCCAGCACGTCCATGGTCTGATAGCCGGCTTCCACGCCGGTGGCGGCCACATTCTCCACCAGCGGCTGCTCACCCACCGGCCCGATGGGATTCACCACACCCACCACGATCAGGATCAACAGGCCAATCAGCAGAGCGGGGGTCAGGATCTTTCCCACGATGTCCACCACCGCTGTTTCCCGCACGCACAGCAGCAGGATCAGCAGAAAGAAGAGGATGGAGAAGAGCGCCGGACTGAAGCCGGACACCAGCGGGGCCAGAGAAGTTTCGTAGGTGGTGGCGGCAGTCCGGGGAATGGCCAGCATGGGACCGATGCACAGCACAATGGCGCACATGAGCGCTGTGGAGGGAATCCTGCCGATGCGGGCGGTGATCCCGTCGGGACTTCCCTGCCGGAGAATGGCAAACATAGCCAGCAGGGCCAGTCCGATGTCGGCCATAAAGTAACTGAAAAAGCCGGCCAGCCACTCCGGACCCGATTCCAGTCCCAGATAAGGGGGGAAGATGACATTACCTGCGCCGAAAAACATGGAGAACAGGGCGAAACCGATGACCAAGCTGTCCTGAAGGTGTTTCTTCATAGGAGACCTCCTCTTGCCTTGCAGGTGGACGGATGTCCGCTGAATAAGGGCAAAGCGGCCGCGCGGACGACGCGCGGCCTGTGTATTTATTTGATGTTTGGATAAAACAATTATATTTGAATTTCCGAAAAAAGTCAATGTTATACACACCGGGGCGGTCATGGGCGGAGCAGCGGAGAAAAATCGCCGGAGCGGGAACTTTTTTCCGTAGAGCCCGTCTAACCTCTCAGACCGCGGCGGAGCGCCGTGAAATCCCGTGAGAGGTTAGGAGAAAAACATGAAAAAGAGAGGACTTGCAGGATTGCTGGCTCTGGCGCTGATACTGGCGCTGGCTGCCTGTGGAGGAACGGAGGCGCAGGAGGACGCCGCCCAGGACCAGAAGATGGAGGAAGCTGCGCCGCCCCAGGAGGAAGAGACTTCGGAAACCGATGGGGAGGACGGCGTCCCTGTGACCATAGAGGGCCCTGAGACGGCGGATGATTCCCAGCAGCTCCAGGAGGACGAGCCGGATCTGGGCTCCCGCCCCGCGGACCCGGCGAAGGAGCCGGAGACGGGGAGCCGTCCGGCAGACCCGGCGGAGAAGCCGGTATACCAGCCGGTGGAGGACACAAAGCCCCAGCAGCCGGACAAGGAGCCGGAGACGCCGGCCCAGCCCGCCCCTGCCCCTCCAGCGGAGTCTGCTTCCGGCGTGGATCTGGCGGATTTCTGCGCTTCCGTGACCGGGGACCAGGAGACGTGGCCCGCCCTGATGGCCGTGGAGGGTGAGACGCTGGATACGTTCTATGCGGGACTCTCCGCCATCGCCACCCAGCAGTGTCTGGTGCAGATGGCCATGATCTCCGCCTCCGGTGACGAGATTGCCCTGGTAGAGGTGGAGAACAGCGGCGATGTCCAGGCGGTGAAGGACATCTTCCAGGCCCGAATCGACTATCAGGTGGGGGACGGCACAAGCCCCGGCGGTGCCTGGTACCCCGCGCCCACGGAGATGTGGCGGAACGAGTCCCGGATTGTCTCCAATGGCAACTTTGTGATGCTGGTGGCGCACACCGGCGCGGACGCGGTGGTGGAGCAGTTCAACGCCCTGTTCGCCTGAGCGGGGGCCCGCAATGCGGAAAACGAAGCAGGACTTTTTAAGTCCTGCTTCGTTTCGTTCAGATCAGATTTTGATGAGCTCGTATGCCCGGGTGCCGATGCCGATCTTCTCCGCGTGCTCCAGGCAGACGGCCCAGTCCGTGTCCGGATGGGCGGCGTGGAAGTAGTCACCGGAGGAGCAGTCGCAGCCCTCGTCAAACAGGGCGGAGTTGGGCGCGGGAGTCTGGGCCAGCACGGCGTCGGCACAGGCTTGGTCCAGAGCCACCGGGTCGAAGGAGGCAAACATGCCCACGTCCGGGACGATGGGGACATCGTTCTCCGCGTGGCAGTCGCAGTTGGGGGAGACATCCACTACCAGGGACACGTGGAAGCAGGGGCGGCCGTCTACCACGGCCTTGGTGTACTCGGCGATCTTCTTATTCAGAATAGCGGGCGCCTCGTCATACAGGCACTGGATGGCATCCTTGGGGCACACCGCCAGACACCGGGCGCAGCCCACGCACTTGTCCGTGTCGATGGTGGCTTTGCCGTCGGCACCGAACTGGGGCGCGCCGTGGGCGCAGATCCTGGCGCAGGCCCGGCAGCCGATGCACTTCTTCTGCTTGACGAAGGGCTTGCCGGAGTTGTGCTGCTCCATCTTGCCGGCCCGGGAGCCGCAGCCCATGCCGATGTTCTTCAGAGCGCCGCCCATGCCGGCCTGCTCGTGGCCCTTGAAGTGGGTCAGGGAGATGAACACGTCCGCGTCCATCACCGCACGGCCGATCTTGGCGGACTTCACATACTCCCCGCCCTCCACGGGAACCTCCACCTCGTCGTTGCCCTTCAGGCCGTCGGCGATCAGGATGTGGCAGCCGGTGGAGTAGGGGGTGAAGCCGTTGATATAAGCCGATTCGATGTGGTCCAGGGCGTTTTTCCGGCCGCCCACATACAGGGTATTGCAGTCCGTCAAGAAGGGCTTGCCGCCGTGGGACTTCACTAGGTCCACCACAGCCCGGGCCCAGTTGGGGCGGAGGTAGGCCAGGTTGCCCGGCTCGCCGAAGTGCATCTTGATGGCCACGTACTTGCCGTCCATATCGATATCGCCGAAGCCGGCAGTCATCATCAGCCGGGCCAGCTTCTGGGGCAGGTTCTCCCGCCAGCTGGGGGCGCGGAAGTCCGCAAAGTAGACTTTGGATTTTTCAGCCATGATCTCGTTGCTCCTTTTTCTCTTTCTGTTCTTTGAAACAAGCCTGGAGAGAAATCTCTCCGGTGCCGGGGCGGCGTGCCTTCCGCCTTACGGCAGGTCCACAGAGATGTTGTCGGTGCCGTGCTCGTCAAACTCGGAGAGATAAGCGTCGATCCGCTCCATCAGCTCCCCATAGTTTTCACGGGTCAGGGGTTCCCCATCCATGTCCCGCAGGGCCAGCTCCTCCGCCAGGATCTCATAGAACACCACGTCCTCATACTGCTCGATGGCCTCGTGGATGCCGCCGTCCGCAAAGGCCCGGGAGGGGATCAGCTCCCCCCGGTACAGCTCCACCAGCTTGCTCATCTTGTGGTGCAGGCAGTGGGAGAAAATCAGGCTCTCCACCTGGTCGTATTCCTGGATGCGGTCGTTCTCCCGGGTGGAATTGATGACCCAGTTTCCTATGTATACCAGATCCAGCAGATACCGGAACTGCTGTTCCGTCAGTTCGATCTTCATGGGGCAGACACCTCCCAAATAGATGATACTGTCACGATTATAGCAGAGACATACGCAGAATTCCACATAAAAAACAGGGCAAAAAGACTAAAATCTGTCTTGCGGCAGAAGGCGCCGCATAGTATAATATGTAATCCAGATGCAAAATGAGCATGAGGCGGCCGCCGGTCCGGCGGCGGGAGAAGAAGGAGGCGGAGCGGGATGGACCAGCGTCCCATCGGGGTATTCGATTCAGGCCTGGGGGGTCTGACGGCGGTGCACTCCCTCTGGCGCATCCTGCCGGAGGAGGACCTGATCTACTTCGGCGACACCGCCCGGGTGCCCTATGGCAGCCGTTCCCGGGAGGCCATTTTGAAATACGCCCGCCAGGATGTGCGTTTCCTGCGCTCCTTCGATCTGAAGGCCATCCTCATCGCCTGCGGGACGGTGACCACCACCTCGCTGGCGGCGCTGCAGGCGGAAAACGACCTGCCCATGGTAGGCGTGGTAGAGCCCACTTGCCGCCGGGCGGTGCTGATGACCCAAAACAAGCGGGTAGGGCTCATTGCCACGGCGGCCTCCGTCCGCTCCGGTGCCTACGAGGCGGCTCTCCGGCGGCTGGACCCGGAGGTGACCGTGTTCAGCCGGGCCTGCCCCCTGTTCGTGCCCCTGGCGGAGGCCGGGCGCATCCGGCGGGGAGACGTGGTGATCGAGACCGTGGCCCGGGAGTATCTGACGCCCCTGAAGAATGCGGGGGTGGACACCCTGATTCTGGGCTGTACCCATTACCCGCTGCTGACGGATGTGATCGGGGACGTGATGGGGCCGGGCGTGGAGCTGGTGTCCGCCGGGGAGGAGTCCGCCTTTGAGCTGAAGCGGATGCTGAAGGCCCGGGAGCTGCGGGCGGACGAGCGCCGCCGCGGCGAGACGGAGTTCTACGTCAGTGACCGGGTGGAGGATTTTGAGCGGACGGCCTCGCTGTTTCTGCAGGAGGACCTGCGCCATACAGCACGGAGGATTGACATTGAACGATATTGAGACGCGGCGGAAGAAGCTGCCGGTGCTGCTCTTCATCCGGGGAGAGCAGTATTTTGACGATGTGGACCCGGATGCCACGGAGCTGACGACGGAGGGGACCCTGGAGCTGACGGAGGAGGGCCTGCTGCTGACCTATCAGGAGACAGCCCTCACCGGCATGGAGGGGACGACCACCACCTTTGAGGTCAGCGGGCCCCAGGTGATCCTGCGCCGGGTGGGCAGTGTGAACTCCCAGATGGTGTTTGAGGAGGGGCGGCAGCACACGTCCCTGTATGAGACCCCCTACGGGGAGCTGTCGGTGGATATCCAGACCAGCGCCCTGCGGCACAACCTCAGCGAGCGGGGCGGCCTGCTGGAGATCAAGTACTCCATCGCGGTCGAGCATACGGTGACAGGAAGAAACAGCTTCAAGATCCGGGTAAAGCGAAAGTAAGAGAGCGTTCCGGCAAACCGTGCGGCAGCGCGTCCAAGTATTTTGGAGGAGCCAAAATCTTTGGCGGAGGGCGAATTCATTTCGCCCGGGGATTCCGAGAAAAGGGGTCCCCCGGGATCTGTCCCGTGGGAAGCGCACGGTGACAGGGAAAAACAGCTTTAAGACCCGGGTAAAACGGGAAAAACAGGGGTTGGGAATTAGGAATTGCGGTGCCGCCGCAGGTGGCAATTGGAATCTGTCCGGCTTTGCCGGACACCAAAATTCCTCATTCTGAATTCCTCATTCACGAAAGAGGGAACGATATGATCAACATGGTACAAAACGCGAAGGACCAGGCGGCGGCGCTGGCCATGGCCGCCTATCAGGCTGCAGTGGCGGACGGGACGCTGCCCCAGGCGGAGGTGAAGACCGCCCCGGTGGAGATCCCCAAGGACACCGCCAACGGCGATTTCACCACCACGTTTGCCCTGGCGGCCTCCAAGGCGCTGCGGCAGCCGCCCCGTAATATCGCCCAGGCACTGCTGGACCACATGGACCTGGCGGGGAGCTACTTTGCCTCCGCGGAGATTGCGGGACCGGGCTTTCTGAACTTCCGTCTCAACGACAGCTGGTACGCTGCCGTCTGCGAGGCGGTGGAGAGCGAGGGTGCCGGCTACGGCACCGCCGACCACCTGAAGGGGCAGAAGATCATGGTGGAATTCGTCTCCGCCAACCCCACGGGCCCCATGCACATGGGCAATGCCCGGGGCGGCGTGCTGGGAGACACCCTGGCCAGCGTGCTGGCGGCGTGCGGCGCCGACGTGACGAGGGAGTTTTACGTGAACGACGCGGGCCACCAGATCGATAAGTTCGCCCACTCCATTGAAGCCCGGTATCTCCAGATCATCCGGGGGGAGGACGCGGTGCCCTTCCCGGAGGACGGATACCAGGGTGAGGACATCAAGGACCTGGCCCGGGCCTATTATGAGAAAAACGGAGACAAGCTGTTGGATGTGCCGGAGGCGGAGCGCCAGGAGGCGCTGGCCCAGTTCGGGTTGTCCATCAACCTGCCTAAGATGAAGACCGATCTGGAGCGGTACAAGATCCACTATGACAACTGGTTCTACGAGTCCTCTCTCCATGAGAGCGGCTATGTGAAGGAGACAGTGGATCTGCTGGCGGAGCGGGGCTGGACCTATGAGAAGGACGGCGCCCTGTGGCTCCGCACGGCCGACATCCTACGGGACCACTACCGCAGGCAGGGGAAGAAAGAGGCGGACATCGAGAAGCTGGACCTGAAGGATGACGTACTGCGCCGGGCCAACGGGTTTTACACCTACTTCGCCGCGGACATCGCCTATCACCGGAACAAGTTCGCTGTCCGGGGCTTCGACAAGGTCATCAACATCTGGGGTGCGGACCACCACGGCCACGTGGCCCGGCTGAAGGGCGCCCTGGACGCGCTCGGCCTCAACGGCAGCGAGCGGCTGGACATCGTGCTGATGCAGCTGGTGAAGCTGCTGCGGGACGGTGAGGTGGTACGGATGAGCAAGCGTACCGGCAAGGCCATCTCCCTGTCCGACCTGCTGGACGAGGTCAGCGTGGACGCCGCCCGGTGGTACTTCAATGCCAAGCCGGATACCCAGATGGAGTTCGATCTGGGTCTGGCGGTCCGGGAGGACAGCGAAAACCCCATCTACTACGTGGAATACGCCCACGCCCGGATCTGCTCACTGCTGCGGGCTCTGGCGGAGGAGGGCACCTCCGTGCCCAGACAGGCGGACGTGGACATGTCCCTGCTCTCCGGCGAGGCGGAACGGGCCCTGCTGAAGCAGATCGCCCAGTTCTGCGAGGAGATCAAGCTGGCGGCCCGGGATTACGACCCCAGCCACATCAACCGCTATCTCCAGGAGCTGGCGGCCTGCTTCCACCGGTTCTACACCGCCTGCCGCATCAAGGGCGAGGAGTCGGCGGTCCGGGACGCCCGGCTGAAGCTGGCGGATGATACCCGGATCGTCCTGCGGAACGGCTTGAAGCTCATCGGCGTGGACGCGCCGGAGAAGATGTAAAAAGACGGCGGGACAGGATGCAGGAGGAAGACCCATGGAATTTCAGAGAGAGCCGGGGCGTATCTACGCCGAGGAAGAAGGCCGGGTGATCGCGGAGGTGACATTTCCCGACCGGGATGGGGCGGCGGATATCGACCACACATTTGTGGACGATACGCTCCGGGGTCAGGGCGTGGCGGGGCAGCTGCTCCAGGCGGCGGCCGACCAAATCCGCGCGGAGGGAAAGCGCGCCAGGGCGACGTGTTCCTATGCCGAAATCTGGTTTGAAAGGCACCCGGAGGAGGCCGATCTGCTGTGCCCCTGAGAGACGACGAGAGCCGCCGCGCCGGTGGGAGCAGCATGGCGCTCCGGGCGGCGTTTCCCGCCACCATCCCGGTGATGACGGGCTTTTTGTGCCTGGGGACTGCCTATGGCCTTTTGATGCAGTCCAAGGGGTATGGGCCGGGATGGTCCGTCCTCATGAGCGCCATCGCCTTTGGGGGCAGCATGCAGTTTGTGGCCGTCACGCTGCTGACCACGGCCTTTGACCCTGTGCAGGCGTTTCTGCTGTCCGTCATGGTCAATGCCCGGCACATGTTCTACGGGCTGAGCCTGCTGGACAAGTACAAGGGCCTGGGGAAGGTGCGGCCGTTTCTGATCTACGTGCTGTGCGATGAGACGTTTTCCCTGGTGTCCACTCTGGAGCCGCCGGAGGGCGTGGCCCGGAAGGACTTCTACTTCTGGATCTCCCTGCTGGACTACCTCTACTGGATTACGGGCACAGCCCTGGGCGGCCTGCTGGGGAGTTTCCTCACCTTTGACACCACGGGCCTGGACTTTGCTCTGACGGCGCTGTTCGTGGTGCTGTTCCTGGAGCAGTGTAAGAAGCTGGAGAACCGGCCCGCCGGGGTGATGGGGATCCTCTGCGCCGCCGCCAGCCTGGCGGTGTTCGGAGCGGACAACATGGTGATCCCCGCCATGGTGCTGGTGCTGGCGGTGCTGCTGAGTGCACGGCACCGCCTGGACCGCAGCGGAGAGGAGGGAGCCCTGTGACGCTGACGCCTTTGCAGACGCTGGGCATCATCCTGGCGGTGGCCGCCGGGACCCAGCTGACCCGATGGCTGCCCTTTTGGTTGTTTCCGGAGAAGAAACGGCCCCCCGCCGTGGTGACATACCTGGGGAAAGTCCTTCCGCCCGCCATGATGGGCCTGCTGGTGGTGTACTGCCTGCGGAGCGTCTCCTGGCTGTCGGTGCCCCACGGGGCGCCGGAGCTGATCGCCATTGCGGCGGTGGCGGGGCTCCACCTCTGGAAGCGGAATGTGCTGCTGTCCATCGCCGGGGGCACTGTGCTGTACATGGTGCTGGTACAGGCGGTGTTTGTCTGAGAAAAGAGAAGAGATGCCGGCCGGCGGAAGCCCGGCCGGCATTTTTCAGTGCCGGGGGAGGCTTCCTTGTTTCCGAATCGTTACAATTTGTTGTGAAACTGAGAGGATTTTTGCGAAAAATCAGGGTATTCTGGGTATAAAATGCAGAGAACGGAGCGCAAAAACCAGGATCTGGAAAGCGAGGTGCGGAACATGAAGCGATTTCTTCTCTGCGGGGTGCTGCTGGCGCTGCTGGCCGGCTGCGGCACTGCCGGGGAGCAGCTGCCGGAGGAAGTCCCGGAAGAGACGGAGCCCCTCTCCGGCGAGGAGCTGACGGCCTCCGCCATGGCGGCGTACGCTGAGATCACGAAGGACCTGACTTTCACCCTGGATGTGGAAGAGGAAGATGCCACAGGCATCAGCCTCTCCATCACCCCGGAGGCCGCCCGGAACGTGGCGGGGCGGGAGAACCTGTTCTCCATCGGCTACCAGTGGGAGCCGGCCTCGGCGGAGGCCTGGGGAGACCAGTGGAGCGACATCGAAAGCAGAGGACGGCTCTTTGCCATGACCGCCCCGGACGGGGAGACCACCCTCCAGTGCTGCACCGGCGGGGACGTGGTGCTGTGGACCGTGGACGGGGAGACCCACTATGCCTGTGTGACGGCTGCGGCGGAGGGGGAATCCGGCCTGAGCGGTCTGCTGCAGGGGATCGCCGAGGACGCCCTGTGGGACGCGGCGTTTTGCGGTCCCGCGGTGGATGGGGCAGAGACGGACTACGAAGAGATCGCCCGGCAGCTGAACGAGGCCGTGGCGGAGAATGTCCGCCATGTGCCGGACTGGGTCAGCTGGAAGCCCCTGGACTTCCAGGCCAACGGCGCCAGCGTGTTTGACGCCTATTACGGTGAGCCGGAGAACTTCTGTGCCGGGCTGGGCTTCCGGCTGCTGGTGGATGACCCGTATGGAGAGATGGCCAACAGCTGGCAGGCGGGCGCAGGGCTGGGAGAACCGGATGCGGACGGGTACTACGGCTATGGCGGCGAGGCCAGTATCCAGAAAAATGAGGACGGCGACTGGACCTGTGACGGTCTGGCCACCGGAGGCAGCGCCGTGGCGCTGCCACTGTCCGGCTCTGGGGAGGAAGCCCCGCTTTCGGAGCTGGTGGACGCATTCTTCCTGACGGAGGGGTTCTCCCATGACTGGCTGCTGCCCAACTACATCCTGGACCACCCGGCAGAGGACATGACGGCCCTGCCCGACCTGCTGGATGACCGGACAGACGCAGAGGTCCGGGAGCTGTGTGCCGTCCTGGGCCGGTGCCTGCGGGACGCCGACTACTGGGACTGGACGCCGGAGACGCTGGCGGAGACTCTGGGAAGCTATGGGGCGTATCTGGATGCATAAATCTGCCAACGCCGGTATAAACTGGGACTGCGGCCTGGCCGCAGTCCTTTTGTTTTGTCATGGAGGCGGATATGGGGAAGCGGTTGTTTTACTGGGAGCTGGCGGGTGCGCTGTTCACGGCGGCGCTGGGGACGCTGCTGCACTTTGTCTACGACTGGAGCGGCGGATGGGGCGCGGCGGCTGCCTTCTCTGCGGTGAATGAGTCCACCTGGGAACATATGAAGCTGCTGTTTTTCCCCATGTTCCTGTTTTCCGTGGTACAGGTGTGCTGCCTGGGACGAAACTATCCGAACTTTCTGGCGGCCCGGGGCGTCAGCACGGTGACAGGGGTCGCGCTGATCCCGGTGCTGTTCTATACGTACACCGGCGTGCTGGGGCGGCATCTGCTCTGGGCGGACATCGCCGTGTTCTACCTCTCCGTGCTGGGGGCCTTCGCCCTGGATTTCCGGCTTCTGCGGCGGGGGCGGTTCACCTCTCTCTGGCAGCAGATCCTGGGCCTGCTGGCGCTGTGGGGGCTGGCGTTCCTTTTCGTCTACTGCACATTCCATCCGCCGGAGCTGGGGCTGTGGCAGGACCCGGTGACGCTGGGCTATGGAATCCCCAAATGAAAGCAGGCGCCCCTCTTTCGAGAGGGGCGCCGCTTTGCTTCCGGGGATTTTCTGTCCCTGCCGTTGACCGGCTCTCTCCGGCGGGGTATAATATTGTTAAAAGCGACCTGGGGAGGCTGAAGCGGATGAAGACCACAAGACAGAAGCGTGCGGCGCCTTTTTACGCCGCTGCGGCGGTATGGCTGGCCTACGCGCTGGTGCTGCCGCTGTATGAGCCGCTGCACTATGCCCTGGCGGCGGGGGCCTCCCTTCTGGCGTTCGCGGCGGCGTCCGCCCTGTGCCGGGGCGGCCCCGCGGGGGAGGAGGCCGGCGAGGCGCCGCCGGAAAAGGCGGAGGAGCCCGCTGAAAAGAAACCGGCCTCCACTGGCAATCCGGAGCTGGACAAGATGGTCCGCGACGGGGAGCTGGCCACCCGGGAGATGAAGCGGCTGGACGAGAATATCGCGGACCCCGGCATCTCCGCCGACATCGTGCGGCTGGAGCAGGTGAGCGCCCGGATCTTCGACGAAGTGCGCACGCACCCGGAGAAGCTGCCCCAGATCCGGCGCTTTCTGGACTACTACCTGCCCACCACCCTGAAGCTGCTGAACGCCTATGACCGCATGAGCGGCACCGGGATCTCCGGGGAGAACATCGACACCACCCTGGCCAAGGTGGAGGGGATGATGCGGACCATCGTGGCGGCCTTTGAAAAGCAGCTGGACAGCCTGTACGGCGCCGAAGCCCTGGACATCTCCACGGACATCACGGTGCTGGAGAACATGATGGCCCGGGAGGGACTGGTGGACAGCCCGCTGAAGGCGGAGCCGGACGAGAAGAAAGAGACCGATATCCGGCTGGAGCTGTGATCGGAGGAAACGCCATGAGAAAGATCGCCATCAGAATGGCGGGCCTGGTTTTCTATATGGCCGCAGGATTTGTCCTTCTGTTCTGGAAACTGGAGCGTGGCGGGTTGCATAACGCGGAGCTCCTGCTGCCGCTGGCATGGCTGGCGGGGGCGGTGGCTTTGGGCCTTCGACTGGACAAGGCCTGTAAACAGGCGGGAAGGTGGGGAGAGGCTGCCCATCACTTTTTCTCTTCTGTGATATGGCTGCTGCTAGGTATCGGTTTTATGAAGCAGGCCCCGGGCATCTGCAACCTCTGCGGTGTGCTGGGGGTGGTGTACGCAGTGGTTTATGCTGTCTGCGGTGTGCGGGCGGCGGGAAAAGCCCGCCGGAATGAAGAAAATGGCAGAGAGTGAATGATACTATGATGGAGGATGACACAATGGCAGACGAGAAGAGCATGATGCCTGAACTGACCCTGGATCCCAGCCGGACGGATGCGGTGCCCCAACTGACTCTGGACCCGGCAGCGCCCGCCGCCCCCGCACCGGAGGCCGCCAAGCCGGAGGCGACGCCGGTGCGGCTGGACGAGAACCTGCTGAACGACGCGGAGAAACAGGCGGTGGAGGCGTTTTCCAAGAAGATCGACCTGACGGACTCCAACCTGATCCTGCAGTACGGCGCGGCGGCCCAGAAGAACGTGGCCAGCTTTTCTGAGAACGCCCTGAACTCTGTGCGCACCAAGGACCTGGGAGAGGTGGGCAAGTCCCTCAGCGAGCTGGTGGTGGAGTTGAAGGGCTTCGGCGAGGAAGAGGAGAAGAAGGGGCTCTTCGGCCTCTTCAAAAAGACGGGCAGCAAGCTGGAGGCCATGAAGGCCCAGTACGCCAAGGTGGAGTCCAACGTGGACAAGATCGCCCGGGAGCTGGAGCAGCATCAGGTCACGCTTTTGAAGGATGTGGCCATGTTCGACCAGATGTATGAGCTGAACCTGAAATACTACAAGGAGCTCACCATGTACATTCTGGCGGGCAAGAAGAAGCTGGAGGACATGCGGGCGGGCGAACTGCCTGCTCTGAAGGCCAAGGCAGAACAGTCCGGCGCTCAGGAGGACGCCCAGGCATACAACGACATGGTCCAGATGTGTGAGCGGTTTGAGAAAAAGCTCCACGACCTGGAGCTGACCCGGATGATCTCTGTGCAGATGGGCCCCCAGACTCGGCTGCTGCAGAACAACGATACCTTGATGGTGGAAAAGATCCAGTCCTCCCTGGTGAACACCATCCCCCTGTGGAAGAGTCAGATGGTGCTGGCCCTGGGGCTGGAGCACGGCCGCCAGGCCACGGCGGCCCAGAGCGCCGTGACGGAGATGACCAATGAGCTGCTGAAAAAGAACGCGGATCTGTTGAAGATGGGCACCATTGAGACCGCCAAGGAGGCAGAGCGGAGCGTGGTGGACATTGAGACGCTGCAGCACACCAACCAGCAGTTGATCTCCACGCTGGACGAGGTGCTGAACATCCAGCGGGAGGGCGCCCAGAAGCGCAGGGCCGCCGAGGCGGAGTTGGGCCGCATCGAAGGCGAGCTGAAGCAAAAGCTGTTGGAGCTGAGAAATTAAAGGGAGAGCAGGATCCCCCTTTGGAATCCCCACCAGTCTGCGCACTGGTGAACGCGCCCGGGGCGCTTGGATCAAGGTAGTTTCGCCACGTACACGCTGCGGCGAAAATGATTCAAATTTCTTCTTTCGCCAATGGCGGAAGAACTGGGGAAAACCGGAGGCTTTCCCTTAGCCCCCTTTCCCGCTTGCGGGGAAGGGACGGAGAGGACATACGCTTATGAAGTTTTTTCAGAAACGGGCCGTGGCGGCGGTGGTGCTGATTTTAGCCATCGTGGCCGGGGTGGTGATTGGGCAGGCCAAGAAGCCGGACACCGGAGGCCAGGCGTCCACCGCCATTGTGGGGTCCTATACGTATGTATATGACTACGCCGGGGTGCTGACGGATGAGACCATGGAGCATATCGACGCCATGAACGCCTCCTTGTTTGCCCAGACCGGGGCCCAGATCCTGGTAAGTGTGGTGAACTCCACTGGCGGCGCGGACATCATGGACTATGCCTCGGATCTGGGGAACAGCTATGGCGTAGGCTCCGCAGAGCGGAACAACGGCGTGGTGATGCTGCTGGCGCTGGACAACATCTCCCAAAGCGGCCTGATGGGCGACTACTGCGTGGTGGTGGGGACCGGGCTGGAGAGCCACGCGGACGATTTCATGAGTCTGCAGTCCTATTACCTGGAGAATGATTTCGCTGCCGGGGAGTACGACGCCGGTGTGAAGGCGACTTTTGATGCCTTCATCGCCTGGTTCGCCGACTTCTACGGCGTCACGATCCGGGAGGGGTATATCCCTGCCGTCCGGGAGACCTATTCCAGCGGCAGCGGGTACTACTATACGGAGACCCACGGCTATGTGGCGCCGGCCCTTGGGTCCCTGGTGAGCGGCGTTGTGGTTCTGCTAGTGGTGCTGCTGGTGCTGTGGGTGATCCTGGACGGAATGCGGTACTCCCGCTACCGCCGGCGGTATCTGCGGCCCGGTATGGGACGGCCCACGGTGCTGTACTACCCCATCTTCTGGGGACGGCCCCAGCGGCCCAGGCCACCCCGTCCTCCAAGACCGCCAAAGCCACCGCGCCGGCCGCCCTCCGGCGGAACATTCGGCGGGGACGGCTTCGGCGGCAGCCGGGGAGGCATGTTCGGCGGAGGCTCCTTCGGGAGTGCCGGAGGGTCCCGGG